>CACYEJ010000403.1 GCA_902773395.1 uncultured Ruminococcus sp. | reverse complement strand
TAAGAAAAAATAAGAAAAAATAAGAAAAAATAAGAAAAAATCAAAGCCCCTCAAAAATGAAAACTTTCGGTAAAAACCAAAACAGGCAAGAGCTTGCGAATTGCCGGACTTAGAAAGAAAATTATTAGTTAAAAAAGCTTCAAATCAAAATTAAAGGTGTTACAAAAATGAGCAAATATTTAATCAATAAATTACAGTCGCTTGAAGTCTATACCCCCGGCGAACAGCCAAAGGATATGGAGTACATCAAGCTGAATACAAACGAGTCGCCGTTTGAGCCGTCGCAAGGCGTGATTGAGCGTGTTTCAAAGGAAGAAACGTCAAAGCTCAATCTCTATCCCGATCCGGAGTGCAAAATCCTAAAAAGCAAAATCGCCGGATTGTACGGCTTTGACAGCGAAAATGTGTTTATATCAAACGGATCGGACGAGATACTGTCATTCTCTTTTATGGCTTTCTGCTCCGAACAAACGGGCGCGGTATTCCCGAATATTTCGTATGGCTTCTATAAGGTGTACGGCGACCTTTACGGCGTTGATTACCGTGAAGCTCCTCTCAATGACGACTTTACCGTCAACGTAAATGATTACCTGAATACAGGCAAAACGGTAGTCATCGCTAATCCTAACGCTCCTACGGGTCTTTCGCTTTCCGTAGACGATATCGAAAAAATTGTCATCTCCAATCCCGAAAACGTTGTTATCATAGACGAAGCGTACGTTGATTTCGGCGGTAATTCATGCGTGGAGCTTGTTAAAAAATATGATAATCTTTTAGTCGTTCGCACGTATTCAAAGTCACGCTCAATGGCTGGCGCAAGACTTGGCTTTGCTATTGGCTCAAAGGAGCTGATAGACGATCTTAACAGAATAAAATATTCTACAAATCCGTATAATATCAACCGCCTTACTCTTGCCGCCGGCGAGGCTGCTATTGACGATAACAGTTACTATGTTGACTGCTGTAAGAAAATTGTCGAGATTAGAGAATATTCAAAAAGCAGACTTTCCGCGCTGGGCTTTGCTTATCTTGATTCCGATACAAATTTTATCTTTGCAAAGTGCGATAAAATCGGCGGCGAGGATTACTACAAAGCCTTAAAGCAGAACGGCGTTCTCGTTCGTCATTTCTCTAATCCGCTTATAACGGATTACGTTAGAATTACTATAGGCACAAAAGCTCAAATGGACAGACTCTTTGAGGTTACAGAGAAAATTTTGAAAGAGGTGTAGCTAATGCGTATTGCAGAGATTTACCGTGAAACCGCCGAAACGGATATTAAACTCCAGCTCGACCTTGACGGCACGGGCGATTCGTCGGTCAATACAGGCGTCGGTTTTCTTGACCATATGATGACGCTGTTTTCACGTCACGGAAGATTTGATTTGACGCTGGATTGTGACGGCGACACCTACGTTGACGATCATCATTCCGTTGAGGATATAGGCATTTGTCTTGGCAAGGCTTTTAAAGAGGCTCTTGGCGAAATGCGTGGAATTAACCGCTACGGTCATATTATTTTGCCAATGGACGAAACGCTTATCCTTTGCGCTGTGGATATCTCAGGAAGAGCCTGCCTTTGCTTTGAGGCTGATTTCCCCTCGAACAAAATCGGCACATTCGATACGGAGCTTGTGGAGGAGTTCTTTGCCGCTTTCGTGAGAAGCAGTAATGTAACGCTTCATATCAAGCAGCTCAACGGCAAAAATTCTCACCACATTGCCGAGGGAATTTTTAAAGCATTTGCAAGAACTATGAAAACCGCCGTGGCGATTGATGAGGATTTGGGCGATGAAATTCCGTCCACAAAAGGAGTGTTGTAAATGGTTGCAATAGTTGATTATGGTGTGGGTAATTTGTTTTCATTGAAAAGCTCGTTTTCATATATAGGTCAGAACGCTGTTGTGACAAGCGATGTCGATACTATCAGAAACGCCGACAGAGTAATTCTCCCCGGCGTGGGCGCTTTTGGCGACGCAGCGCAGAAGCTTTTCGACAGCGGTCTTGCTAACGTGCTGATTGACCTTGCAAATGAGGGCAAGCCGATTCTCGGTATTTGTCTTGGTATGCAGCTTTTGTTTGAAAAAAGCTATGAGTACGGCGAGCATAAGGGTCTTGGTCTTATTAAGGGCAGCATAAAGCCGATTGCCGCCGAGGTGTCGGCTGATTACAAAATTCCGCATATCGGCTGGAATGCTTTGAAATTTACTGAGAAGAAGTCACCGCTTTTTAAGTATATTAACGAGGGCGACTGCGTGTATTTTGTACATTCGTATTACGGAGCGGATTGTGACGAATCGCTTATCGCAGCGGCTGAGTACGGCATTGACGTTGCGGCGGCGGTGAGTGACGGCAATGTTTACGGAACACAGTTCCACCCCGAAAAGAGCGGCGAAGTCGGTATGAAAATCCTGAGAGCGTTTTGCGAGCTTTAAGAGAGGACGAATAGAATGAAAATTTTTCCTGCTATAGATTTAATAGACGGTTGTGCAGTCAGACTTTTTAAGGGCGACTACAGCCAAAAGACAGTATACAGCAATAGTCCGGCAGATGTGGCAAAATCATTTGCGGCTGCCGGAGCAGAGTATATTCACATTGTAGATCTGGACGGCGCAAGGGACGGCTCTAACGCAAATATAGAAGTGGTTAGAAATATTGTTAAGGAGAGCGGTCTTAAAGCAGAGATTGGCGGAGGAATTCGCTCGGTTGACGCTATAGAAAAATACCTTGATTTAGGCGTTATGCGTGTGATTCTCGGAACAGCGGCTGTTACAGACAGCGAGTTTCTAAAGAAAGCAGTCAGCACCTACGGAGAGAGAGTTGCGGTAGGAGTTGATATCAAGGACGGAAAGGTTGCTATTAAGGGCTGGACTCAGGTGTCGGAGCTTACGTGCTTTGACTTCTGCCGTCAGCTGGAGGAGCTTGGCGTTAAAACCGTGATTTGTACAGATATCTCTAAAGACGGCGTAATG
>CACYEJ010000402.1 GCA_902773395.1 uncultured Ruminococcus sp. | reverse complement strand
GACAGAACAGGTTTGCAAAAATCTCGCAGCCGTTCTCAGCGAAGCAGGCACTTCCCTTGACAAGGTAATTAAAACTGTTTGTTTCCTGGCGGATATGAATGACTTTGCAAAGTTTAACGAGGTTTACGGCAAATACTTCACTTCAAAGCCTGCTCGTTCATGCGTAGCCGTCAAGACGCTTCCTAAAAATGTATTGGTAGAAGTTGAGGCTATTGCTGAGGCTTGATTTTTGAGATAGATTGTTATATTATTATATACAGATGATTTGTCAAATCGGGTCTTGTCTATTACAGAAATTTATAGAAAGGATAATTCTTTCCGATTTTTTGATTTAATCGGGAAGATAGGATATAAGTATGAAGTTAAACGGTTCACAGATTTTGGCTAACGTACTTATTGAGAATGAGGTTGATACCGTTTTCGGTTATCCGGGCGGCGCGGTTCTCAATATCTACGATGCTCTTTATGAATATCAGGATAAAATTACACATTACATGACGGCTCACGAGCAGGGCGCTTCTCACGCAGCAGACGGCTACGCTCGCGCAACCGGCAAGACAGGCGTTGTTATCGCAACAAGCGGCCCAGGCGCAACAAACCTTGTTACAGGTATCGCTACGGCTTATATGGATTCTGTTCCTATGGTTGCTATTACAGGCAACGTTCCGAATTCTTTGATCGGACGTGACAGCTTCCAGGAGGTTTACATTGCCGGTATCACAATGCCGATTACTAAGCATAATTTCGTTGTAAGAAAGATTGAGGATCTTGCTCCGATTCTCCGCAGTGCGTTTAAGATTGCTATCAGCGGCAGACCCGGTCCGGTTCTCGTTGATATCCCAAAGGATATTACAGCGGCTGTTACTGATTACGAGCCGCAGCCAAAGCAAGTTGCCGAGAAGAAGTCCTACATTGACGGCGATAACCTCGCTGAGATTGCTAAGCTGATTAACAACGCAAAGAAGCCTGTTATTTTCTTCGGCGGCGGCGTGAAGAATTCCAATGCAGGCGAAATCCTTAAGAGAATTATTTCCAAAGCAAATATTCCGGCTACACATACTATTATGGCAGCAGGTATTCTTCGCTATGATATGCCTGAGAACCTCGGATTCCTCGGAATGCACGGTTCGGTTGTTGCCAATATGGCTGTTAATGACGCAGATGTTGTTGTAACAGTTGCAAGCCGTTTTTCAGACAGAGTTGCGCTTGCTCCCGATAAGTTTGCTAAAAAGGCAACTATGATTCACATTGATATTGATCAGAGTGAGATAGACAAGAACGTTAAGACCGATTATCACGTTATCGGTGATGCTGAAACTGTTCTTGGCGAGCTTGAAAAGCTTATTGAAGAGAAAAAGCACGATGACTGGTTTGCAGAGATCAACACATTCAGAAGAGATATTCCTTACTCAACAGGCGGCGATAAGCTCCACCCCAAAGAGATTATGGATATCCTCAGCGAAACTGCCGGCGAGGACGGTTTGTTTGTAACAGACGTTGGTCAGCATCAGATGTGGGCGGCTCAGTATCTCCACCACGTAAAGGCTGAAAACTTCCTCACAAGCGGCGGCTTGGGCACAATGGGCTACGGATACGGCGCAGCAATCGGCGCTCAAATCGGCACAGGCAGAAGCCATGTATTCCACATTACAGGCGACGGCTCTTTCCATATGAATATGAACGAGGCTTGCACTGCCGTTACTTATAAGCTTCCTATTATTTCAATTTGCCTTAACAACGAGGCTCTCGGTATGGTTAGACAGTGGCAGACTACTTTCTACGGCAAGAGATATGCGTCCAGTGAGCCTGATAGAAAGACAGACTATGTTAAGGTTGCAGAGGGCTTCGGTGCAAAGGGTTACTCCTGCCGTACAGCAGAGGAGTTTAAGGCTGCTCTTGACGAGGCTATGAAGCTTGATACACCGGTTTGGATTGAGTGCGTTATCGACAGAGAAGAGCGTGTTCTCCCCATGATTCCGGGCGGCGGCACTGTTGATGATATCATTTATGAATAATAGGGGGTAAGGAGCATTATGAAAAAGAAGACATATTTAAGTATTCTTGTGGATAATCACGAGGGTGTGCTTGCGAGAATTTCCTCCTTTTTCTGTCAGAGAGGCTTTAATATAGACAGCCTTACTGTTTCGGCTACAAATGACGAAACTCTCTCCAGATTTACCATTACCACCACCGGCAGCGAAGAGGAAATTAAGCAGATTATCAATCAGACAAAGAAGCTTAACGAGTATGAGGGTATCTTTGAAATTGACCCGAACGACAGCTTGATTCGTGAGTTGCTGCTTGTAAAGGTTGCAGTTGACGAGAAGAACAGAAGCAACCTTATGGAGCTTGCTACAATTTTCAAGGCTAAGATTATTGATGTTTCTGTAGGCAGTATGGTATTTGAGGTTACAGGTAAGCCGGCAAAGCTTGACTCCTATCTTGAGCATCTTGAAACATACACAATTCTTGAAATGTGCCGTACAGGTGCAACAGCTTTACAGCGTGGCGATGTGAAGCTTTCAAAGTAATTATTAAAATATAAAAGATCTGGCATATTAAAGTTTTGATCAAACTTTTTCAAAAGTTTGCGGGTGACGGAACACCCTAAGAAGTCAAGCCGCCAGGCGAAGACTGATTGGCAGGTGTTCCTAATGCAGAGCCCATGCTCGCTGACGAAACAAATCAGCGTAGAAAAATAAACTACCCTCAGCGAAACTGAACAAACTATGATAGAGTGAGTATCATCAAAATAAAGCAATTTCTAAACAAAATTTTTCGGCTAAAACAAAAACAGGCAAGAGCTTGCGAATTGCCGGTCTAAGAAAGAAAAATTATAAATCTAATTGGGAGGGGCAAACATATATCTGCTCCTCTCAAACAGCATAAATGGAGTGTTAAAAATGAGAAGCGATAATGTAACTAAGGGTGCAGAACGTGCACCTAACAGAAGCCTTTTCTATGCTATGGGCTACACGAAGGAAGAGCTTAACCGTCCGCTTATCGGTGTTGTATCGGCTCACAGCGAGGTTGTGCCGGGACATTTTCACCTCGATAAAATCACCGAGGCAGTAAAGGCAGGTATTCGTCTTGCAGGCGGTACGCCGATTATGGTGCCGTCAATCGGCGTGTGCGACGGTATTGCAATGGGACATATCGGTATGAAATATTCACTTGCGTCCCGTGAGCTTATTGCAGATTCGGTTGAAACTATGGCAACAGCTCACCAGTTTGACGGACTTGTGCTTGTTCCTAATTGTGACAAGATAGTTCCGGGTATGGTAATGGCTGCCGTAAGAATGAACATTCCGGCAGTTGTATGCAGCGGAGGTCCTATGCTTGCAGGTTCTTTTGGCGGTGAGGAAATCTCTCTTTCAAAGATGTTTGAGGCAGTTGGTTCTTATAAAGCCGGATTAATCAGCGAATGTCAGCTTTCTGAGTGCGAGCATGGTGCTTGTCCGGGCTGCGGTTCATGCGCCGGTATGTATACCGCTAACAGCATGAACTGTCTTTGCGAGTCGTTGGGTATTGCGCTTCCCGGCAACGGTACAATTCCGGCTGTTGCTTCGGGCAGAATTGCTCTTGCAAAGCATGCCGGTATGGCAATTATGAATCTTGTAAACAATGACATCAAGGCTCGTGATATCATCAACGAAAAGTCTATTCGCAATGCTCTTGCCTGCGATATGGCTCTTGGCTGCTCGTCAAACAGCGTACTTCATCTCCTTGCTATTGCAAACGAGGCAGGTGTTCCGCTTGATTTGAATATCTTTAATGAGATGAGCGCTAAAGTTCCGAATCTTTGTCACCTTGCTCCGGCAGGTCCGACTCATATGCAGGATCTCAATAATGCCGGCGGTGTTCCGGCTGTTCAGGCTGAGCTTGCAAAGCGTGGCTTGATTGATCTTTCTCTTATCACGGCTACAGGTAAGACAGTCGGTGAAAATATCGAGGGCGCTTATGTAAAGGATACAAATGCAATCAGAACTATTGACAATCCATACAGCGAAACCGGAGGAATTCAGATTCTCTGGGGTAACCTTGCAGAGAACGGCTGCGTTGTAAAGAGAAGTGCCGTTGCTCCTGAGATGCTCCAGCATAAGGGTCCGGCTAGAGTATTCAACAGTGAGGACGAAGCAATTGCCGCAATCTATGCTTCGAAAATTGTTGACGGCGATGTTGTTGTAATTCGTTACGAAGGTCCTAAGGGCGGCCCGGGCATGAGAGAAATGCTCAATCCAACAAGCGCTCTTGCAGGTATGAAGCTTGATAAGACAGTTGCTCTCATCACAGACGGACGTTTCTCCGGTGCAAGCCGTGGTGCGTCTATCGGTCATGTTTGCCCTGAGGCTGCTGAGGGCGGAGTAATCGGACTGGTAGAAGAGGGCGATATCATCAGCATTGATATCCCGAATGCTAAGATTACACTTGAAGTGTCTGACGAAGAGCTTGCGAAGAGAAAAGAGAATTATGTTGCACCGCAGCCTAATATTACACATGGTTGGCTTGGCAGATATTCTAAGCTTGTTGGTGCTGCTTCAAAGGGTGCTGTAATGAAGTCTTTTGACGAGATTTGATTTAACATGTTTTACAGATAAATTATCCTACTGCTGTAGAGGTAACTCCTCCTTAGCGGTAGGATTTTTTATATTGATGACAAGAAGTGAAAAATGTTTTTGCAAATATTAGACAATAAAAGTCAAAAGGTCAAATTTTAAAAAAGTTTGAAAAAGTGCGAATAAGTTTAATTTAATGAGCATGAGTGAGCTAAATTGCTGTAATCATAAAATTTGACCTTATTTGACTTTGACTTTCTTTGACTAATTGGATATAATATAATCACAAG
>CACYEJ010000401.1 GCA_902773395.1 uncultured Ruminococcus sp. | reverse complement strand
GTTTATTTTCCTACGCTAATTTGTTTCGTCAGCGACGGGGCTCTGCCCTCGACCCGCAAACTTTTAAAAAAGTTTGATCAAAACTTTTTTATGCTAGATCTTTTAGTTTTTTTAGTATAAAAGACCAAAATTTGCTTTTTGAAATTAACACTTTATTCGGTGGTGAGAATTGAAATCAGAATATTAAGATTGACTATCATTTCTAAAAGGATATTTTCCTTCTTCCTGATTTTCTTCCCACATTCTTCGCATATCCGCAAGGGCTTCATCATCGGGCGTGCGGTCACGGAAAAAGTAATTTAAATCTTCATCGGTAATTTCTCTGAGTACCTTGCAGGGATTACCAGCCGCAACCGTCCACGAGGGGATATCCTTTGTGACAACAGAACCGGCACCAACAACAACGTTATCTCCGATTGTAACGCCTGGGCATACTACCACATTTCCGCCAAGCCACACATTATTGCCGATTGTAACGTCAATTCCGTATTCATAAAGTGTGTTTCTCATTGCTGGGTGAATCGGGTGTCCGGCTGTATATATTGACACATTTGGTGCAAACAGACAATTGTCGCCTATTTTAACTTTGCCTACATCTAAAATGGTGCAGTTGTAGTTGCAGAAAAAATTTTTTCCGACTTCGATGTTAAAACCATAATCGCAGTAAAACGGTGGGTTTACAATGGCGTTTTCTGATTTCGCAAACAGTTCGCTTACAACCTTTGATATTCCTTCAAAGTCGCTTCTGTCCATAGTGTTGAGCTTCTGGGTCAGTTTTCTTGCAGGCTTTTGTTCGTTAAATACATTGTCGTCAGAAATGTAAATCATGCCGTTATTTCTTCGGTCAATTTGATTCGTGTTAATTACTCCTTTTTAAAATATAATATACAAAATGAGAGAGTGAAGCAGATGAGCATATCAGGTGATATTGCTATCAATATAATTAGATTTATCCACCCCGGAAAGGGTTCCTATGAAAATATAGACAAATTCAAAAAAATGGCAGTCCGTGAAAATGCCAAAGCGAAATTTGTAATGCCTAAGGATAAAAAGGCTAAATATGAGCTATTAGAAGGTACTGAGTACCCGTGCTTAATTATTCGGTCAAGAAAAAATAAAACATATGACAAAACTAAAGCAGTGATGTTTATTTACGGCGGTGTGACAAACTGCTGGAAAATCCAAATCGGTTTTGCGATTGACTATGCAAACAGAACAGGTGTTGATGTTTGGTACCCGATTTATCCTTCTATTACGGAAGTAAATATTACAAAATCAATAGAAGTGCTGTACGATGTCTATGTTACTATGACCGGAAAGTATGACAGTAAAAAAATCGCCTTAGTAGGACTATCAATTGGCGGCAGCTTCGCATTCGAAATGATTGACAGAAATAATAAAAGCGATACACCCGTAGGTATGCCGGGATTGATAATAGCTCACTCTCCGGTGGGTATGCCCGATTGTTCAGAGGATTGGGAAAAGCTGCAAGCGTATGAGGAAAAAGATCCTTTCTTTTCGATAAAAGATTTAAAGGTGATAGAAGAGATTATTATTCACGATGAAACTGTGAAAGACTACTCACTTACACCTCTTGACAAATGCTTCAAAAATTCACCGCCGTCGTATATATATTACGGAGAAGAGCTGCTTGCCGGAAATGCTGCATCGTATAAACATGCTTTTGAGCGTGACGGTGCAGGGGAGAATATACATATAGATATCAAAAAGAATATGATGCACATGTATTCCTGCACACCTGTGCTGCCTGAGAGCAAGCAGTCTTATGCTGAGGGAATAGAGCTTATTGACAAATTGTAGCATTTTTTTACTCGGAAGCGTTAAGATTTAATATTTTTCTTTCTCAGACCGGCAATTCGCAAGCTCTTGCCTGTTTTAGTTTTAATCGAAAGATTATATTTTTTGGTGCTTTGATTTTTTTCTTAATTTTCTCTAAAGAAGTTTATTTAGTTTCGCTGAGGGCAGTTTATTCTTCTACGCTGATTTGGTTTCGTCAGC
>CACYEJ010000400.1 GCA_902773395.1 uncultured Ruminococcus sp. | reverse complement strand
TAAGCTGAACATCATGCATCTGGATATACGTGACATCGTTGATGTTGATAACGCCATCCAGATTCACGTCGCCAAGCTTAGGGTCAAGGAGCACGAAGTTGATACCTTTATCCTTTGCATACTGCAGTGCGCAAGAATCATGGTAGCAGTAAATAGTAAAATCTCCGCAACCAGAAAAAGCAGAGTCGTCAATACTTTTTACAGTCTTGGGAATAGTGATACCTTCAAGAGCCGAGCAATTTTCAAAGGCATATGCCTCAATTTTCTTCGGACCCGCCATGATTTCGATATTTTTCAATGCAGAGCAGCCTGAAAAGCATTTCTCGGAAATTGAATCCGTATTTGCCCTGTAGTCAATCGATTCTATCGAGGAACAGTCCTTGAAAGCAGCGTCACCGATAAATCCGATTTTTCTGGGCAACAACAGCTGACCTGATAAAGAGGAGCATCCCTCAAACGCATATGTTCCGATAGTGTCAAATTTGGTGGGAGCTGAGACATCAAGCGAGGTAATGAATTTGTTATTTCTCATTCCAAAGCTCGCAATATCTGTTACGAACTTATCTCCAACCTTATTAGGAATAACCAAGTCGGAGGAACTGTCATCCCATCCGCAGATTGACGCAGTACCGTAATCCGTTATAGTATACGTAAAACCGTCTGAGATGTACTGTGTATCCGAAGCCGCGTTATAACTGACAACAGCCGTCAGAGCAACACATAAAACAACAGAAATGATTGATAAACATTTAAAAATTCTTTTCATAATCATCAATCCTATGCCGTGTAGGCGGCATAGCCGCCTACACGTTAAATAATGAAAGATTAAAAATCAGGACCAAATTCGCTGGGACCTTCTCCGCCTTCACCTGAAGCGGGAGTTTCAGGAGGCAGTTTGCTATCTCCAAGTATATTCTCGATAAAGATAATCTCTTTAAAATCAAACTTCGGAGACTCATATCTTTTTTTCATATACATAATCCCCCCTTATTTCTTGGAAGCGGTATCATACATACAGAAGTATGCGGGCTCAGCGCTTACTGCGACATCCCATGTCTCACCGTTCTTGACCATAATATACGCAAATGCTCTGAATACATATGTCTTATTCTTGTATGTTGTTCCTACCGCATACGCTGATCCGCTTGCGTTGTAGGAGTTATACATTGAATAACCATATTCGCATCTGTTCTTATTATCAATTTTTGTTGTATCGGATAAACTATTAGGAGCACCCGAACCTTCGTAGTTCGCTGCAAACGGCTTATTACTTGCATAATATGCAGCCTGACCGGGATTTGTAGCAAGTGTTGTGAAATTGGGATTCTCCTTAAGCTTTGTCTCGATAGCACTGATACTTGTTTCTACAGTGCTCTTATAGGTCTCTTCGTAACCTTCAAGAGTTCCAACGTGTTCATCGCCGGACATTTCTGCCTTGCCGACTCTCTCGAATACAAAGCCTGTTCTGATGTTCTTTGTATCACCAGCAACATCATTGAGCGTCTCGCCGTTATACTTAAACGATGCAGCAAAGTCGTTCCAGATGATATCGCCGCCAACACCGGTAAGATCTCCGTGACCGTCGTTGTTCCACTGGTTTCTTGAATCCTGGAGGAACGAAATAGTCGCGTCAAGATTCTTGCCGTTGTTAGTTGTAGCAAGAGCGGATGCCGCCTGGTTTGCGTTTGTGCTGTAGATAGCTTCGATGTAGTAGTTCTCATAAGAGATGTGATAGAAATCAGCGTAGTAAACGTTTGTGATAAACTTACCTGCCTTACCAGTCTTTGTCAGCGAGCTGACCTTCCAGTAGCTGAAGTAGTAAGGTATGTATTTTGTCACTTCATCTTCTACATATTCTTCGTAGATCATAGCAGGAGCTGAAACGAACTTAGTCGATTCAGAAAGCTTTGTGTTCGAAGTGCAGGTTGTAACAGGATCGAACCACTTGCCGTAGACGGTATCTACCTCAAATGATGTCTTTCCGTTCTCCGCAAGCTTGAGAACTGTACTTGTTTCACCGTTAACGATCGCTTTTCGTGCGTTTTCTGCACTGTCAACCGCGTAAGGTACGCTGAATACAGCGTGAGCGCT
>CACYEJ010000399.1 GCA_902773395.1 uncultured Ruminococcus sp. | reverse complement strand
TCTTTTGCTATTGACTTAAAATCCAACTATTAATTGTGCATGATGACGAACGGCTTTTTGAATTTGGGCTTTTGTCGGTCAAACCATTTTTATATATTGCAAAAGCAGCCGCCGAAAATCTCAGCGACTGCTTTCTTGTTTACACTATATCAAAGTGTTCGATTATTTTTTGTTAGACTTCTTTTTCTTAGAAGACTTCTTCTGAGATGAATTATTCTGAGTTTGCTTTTTCTCAGCCTGTTTTTCCTCGGACTTTTTCTCTGTGGAAACCTGCTTGTCCTCAGTCTTCTTCTCTACGGAAACTTTCTTTGTTTCAACGTCTTTCTTCTCGGAGGTCTTAGCCTCTTCCGGCTTCTCCTCGGACTTCTTCACTGTGGAAGCTTTACTCTCTACAACAGGTACGCTTACCTCAGCTTCAACTGCTGCCTCATTAGCCGAACCTACGCAAACCTTTCTAATCATATCAACAGGAATCATTGTAACTGCAAGTACAATTACAACGCACCAGCCAATTAAAGAGAACGGAACACAACTGAACATCTCACCAATAAACCGGAAAGGTGCAAGCGGAATCAACGCACAGTTTACAAGCAATGCCTGAATTCCAATAATCGTAAACATAACCTTTAGGAATCCCGGATTCTCATTTAATCCGCTGAAAATCTTAAAGCCGTCATCACGAACATTAAAGCCGTTTGCAAGAGCTGCAAGAATAAACAATACAAAATATCCCGTCAAGTGCTTATCCACATCATACTCGCCTTTTGTGAGGAAGAAATTCTGGAAGAACGGGAGCTTCAAGAATGTAAAGCTGATAATAGTAAGCCAAGCACCCATTGTTACAATCTGAGCCATCATCTTCTTGCTGATAATGCTCTCGTCACGGCGGCGTGGCTTCTCATTCATATACTTCTTGAGTGCCGGCTCGTTACCAAGCATGATAGCACCCAAACTGTCCATTACAAGGTTTACAAACAAAAGGTGTGTTACCTTGAGCGGCTCTTCAATGCCAAAGAACGGAGCAATCGCACTTACTACAACAGCCGCAACGTTGATTACAAGCTGGAATTTACAGAACTTCAAAATGTTATGATAGATAGTTCTGCCGTACCAAATTGCGTCCTTAATAGACTTAAAGTTGTCATCGAGGATTACTATCTTACCGGCTTCCTTAGCAGCCTCAGTACCGCTGCCCATTGCAAAGCCGACATCTGCTCTCTTCAAAGCAGGTGAGTCATTTACGCCGTCACCGGTCATACCAACAACGAGATTCATCTCCTGGCAAAGACGAACCATTCTCGATTTATCGGTTGGCAAAGCTCTGGCAATAACTCTGATTTTAGGAATAATAGCCTTAACCTCGTCATCGCTCATTTCGTTGAGCTGAGCAGAGGAAAGCGCAACATCGTTTTTATTTTTAAGCAAGCCTGCGTCCTTTGCAATTGCAACTGCTGTTTCAAGGCGGTCACCGGTAATCATAACAACCTGAATACCTGCCTTCTGCACCTCTGCAATTGCGTCCTTAGCCTCCGGACGAACCTCATCACGAATACCAACAAGACCAACTATTACAACGTCATCATTAATCTTGCTCTCTGTCATCTTGCTTTCGGAATAACCAAATGCAAGCACACGCATTGCCTTATCGGCAAGCTCGTCAATTTTCTTATCAAGAGCAGCCTTGTCAATCGGCTTAACATTGCCGTCTTTGTCAAGATACTTCTTTGCGCCGGCAAGTAATCTCTCCGGAGCGCCCTTATAGAAGGTCTTGCCAAGTTTGTCAATTCTCGCCTGACTAAACTTATTTGTAGAGTTAAAGCCCTGACTTTCAGTTACAACATAATCCTTGTTCTGAGCAAGAGTGTTAAATACATCTTCACCTATAAACTTCATCAAAGCCTGATCTGTAGCGTTACCACCGATAACCTTATGAGAAGCATCAAAAAGTGACTGAGTATTCTTACCGATTGCAAGATCTACTAGTCCTTTTACCTTGCTGTGTTTGCTGAGATCGGAAATAGCAATTGAATTACCGTCAGCCGTAAAGAAATCAACAACCTCAAGCTTACCCTTTGTGATAGTACCTGTCTTATCGCTGAAAAGAATATTAAGAGAACCTGCTGTTTCAATACCCTCTGCCTTTCTTACAAGAACGTTATGGTCAAGCATCTTGCTTGTGTTCTGCATAAGTACAAGCGAAATCATCAGCGGCAGTCCCTCAGGAACGGCACAAACTATAATAACAACGGCAAGCGAAACTGCGTCAACAAATTTCTGAACAATATCGCCTATTAAATAGTTATCTGTCGTATGGAAAAATACAGACGGACCGTGGCCCAAAACTGCTCCTGTAGAATCAACTACATCGGCAAAGAAAATAAAGTAAGCAACATACAAAAGTGTTATAACAGCCGCACCAATATAACCGAATGTGGAAATCTGTCCGGCAAGCTTAGCAAGCTTAACCTTTAGAGGCGAATCAGGCTCGTCCTCCTGCATCTCCTCAGCCATCTTACCCATCATTGTTTTAAGTCCGACTTTTCTAACGTCAAGAACACCCTCGCCATCGAAAACAACAGCGCCTCTGAAAAGCGAATGATCATCTACAAAAGTATCGCCTGTAATATCATCGGCAAGCTGAACACTCTCATCAGCGGCAGTCTTTTTACATTCCTCTGCCTCGCCGTTAAGCGCTGAGTTGTCAACCTTCAAATGACCGTCAATCAAGATACCATCTGCCGGAATCTTATCGCCGGACTGAAGCAAAACTTTGTCGCCTACAACTACATCGTCAATATCAATAACAGTCACAAGACCGTTACGATACACCTTACATTTGTCTTTCTCGGTGCTGTCTTTAAGCTCTCTGTACTTAGTGTCGCTTGCAACGCCCGTCTTTGCAGAAACGGTAGCAACAACAAGAATAGCAACAATAGTACCGATTGGCTCGTAAATAGCAGCCTGTCCAAAGAAAAACATGACAATCATAATTGCCGCAATAGCAAGCAAAATTTTGATCATCGGGTCACCGAAGGTTTCCTTAAATTCCGCCCAGAACGTGGTAGGCTCGGAATCGGGAATGACGTTGGAACCACTTTTTTCTCTTGACTTTTCGACCTCTTGGTCGGTAAGTCCGTTGTACTTCACGAAAAATCCCTCCAAAAAAGTATTTGGTCGGTTTGTTTTTGTGAATATGTTTTTATTAAATTGTGAAAAATCTGCCAGCTACAATTCAACATAAACGAACCGACATTTGATATTTACCACCGCCATAATTGTTTCCATATAATTACAGCAGCAATACTTCTCTATTATAGCATAAATAAGGAGAAAGGTCAATCACCGCTCTCCTTATCGCAGAATAAAAATCTTACTGGTATCTCTTCGCAAGATCAGAAATTGAACCGTCTTTTGTTCCGGTACCTACTGCCGCAAATTTCCACTCACCGTTATGACGATAAATCTCACCAAAAATCATAGCTGTCATACCGCTGTAATTATCTGTAAGGTTATATCTTAGCATCTCCTGTCCGTTAGCACTATTTACAATTCTGATAAAAGCATTGCGAATCATTCCAAAATGCTGATTTCTGTTATACGCTTTGTAAATATTTACAACAACAACAATCTTATCATACTGAGAAGGAATTCTCTTCAAATCAATCACAATCTGCTCATCGTCGCCGTCGCCGCCGCCTGTCAGGTTATCGCCCATGTGCTTGATTGCACCGGTTGAATGAGTCAAATTTCCGAAGTATACAACGTCCTGCGAATTCATCAGTCTGCCATTCTGCAATACGAAAGCCGACGCATCGCAGTCAATATCCTGAGGTGCAGAAGCAAACAGACTTCCAAAAAAGCCTCCGCTCTTCTGAGGCTGTGCCTCGTCCCAGCCAAGACCAACAATAATTCCTGAGAGTCCGGGATTCTCCTTAGAAAGGCTTACCTTTTGACCTTTTTGCAATTTAACCGACATTTTAATTACCTCCCTGTTTAACGAATCAATGTTATCCTACCTCAACGCCATAGGTACCGCATAAAGCCGCCAAACCTCCGGTGAAGCCGCTGCCCATAGCGTTGAATTTCCATTCGTT
>CACYEJ010000398.1 GCA_902773395.1 uncultured Ruminococcus sp. | reverse complement strand
TTAAAAACACCGTTAATATAATAGTTATTGTTGTACATTTATTGGCTGAATTATTTTGTATAGTACCATTGATTGGGAAAGTTCTAGTTAAATAATGTTCAAAGCAAATCTAATGTTGATTATACAATTTCCGATCGCATAGAACAACTTGGACACCTCAGCGATTACCTGCATAATGTTTGCTCAGAAAGCGGTAAATTAAATATACATATCTATCGGTGGAAAAGGGATGCTAACAACACCGACCGCCCACACAATTCCCAAATTCAAGCTGACTATCTTATTGAGTTTCAAAACACAGTATCTCAAAAAGCCCCTGATGAACGAACTAATTTTTTTGTAATTAAAGACAATGATGGTAAAACTTTGAGTGGTGTTTCTATTATTCCATCTGATATTTCTTATGTACAAGATGGTAGTAAATCGTTAGATTTTTGCAAAATCTTGGCGATTAAGGAATATTCTAAATCAGAAAAGACAACAACTACTTTATTTGAAATATCTGTGGAAGAACGAAAGACGATAATAGAAAGTATAAATACTAAAAACAATATGCGAATGATCCACAACGATGTAACTTCATTAAAACAGTTGAGATCAAAATTTTTAGCAAACCCTCAGAACGAAAAACTAAAAATAAAATATGAGAAAGGGTTGGGCAAATTTTTAGGCATACTACAAAAAAGTATGTATCAACCGTTTATGATAGAGGAGGTTCTAAAACGACTTTTACAACAACGTGAAATCTTAAACGATGATAATGCTAAAGGCTTGATCACAAGAGAGATAGAAGAAATAAAAGCTGTCGCACAACAACGAGGTATAGATGTAAGCAATTATTTTACTCTAAATAAAGACAAAACGAATATACAAATCTCCTCATCCGGTACAGCAGCTCTCCAAGCTCCGGCGATTCCTCTCACCGCAGACCCGCTCCCGCCGATCTTTAGTAATCTGAAAAAAGAACTTATATCAACTATCCGGAGAATAAACTTATCGGTGAATACATATTTTTCACAGCTCTCACACAAGATGACACAGCCTAAGCCGGCGAAACACAAAAAGACAACAAAAGTGAAAAATACAAATAATTCGCCACGAAAAAGCGGACAAACCGCAAGGAGTTCTGCACCTAAGAAAAAACAGTCTGCACCTACCAAAAAGACTTCACCTAAATATAAAACCGTTTCACCTCAGCAACAATCGACACAGCCTAAATCCGAACCACCTAAAAGATATTATATTACAAATGAACATAGAAGACGTAACGTTAGGCTTATCAATGATAAAGAAAAACAAAGTCCCCGTCCGATCACAAAAAAACGAAATCAGAACCATTCACACGATGATTAACAGTCATTCAGCAGCTGCGAGAAATGCCCTGTAAGCGTATTTTTATATTTAACGTATAAAAACACTCATTATAACCAACAAACGCCCCTTATTAAGCCTTACAGTGAGCGTACAGCCGCTTTTTACATAACCATGATACACAACAATAAAAAGTTCCGACAACTTCGTGTCCATTGGAAAAGGAGTAGAAACAAATCACAAAGTCATGATGTTAGATTTAATAATGGTTACTTAATGACTTATTGAAAAAGGGTTGATTTTTTTTATTAAATGTAATATAATGATAGTGACGGAAGTCAGTAAATCCTCATAAGTCTTTGAGGACACTCAGTATTGAAATGTATGTACGGGCAAGAATACATGCATGGAGCTGCCCATGGTTTCATAAATACCCAGACTTGTCTTAGGCTATAAGCTGAAAGAAAATTATGATAAAATTATGCGGCTTTGGAAACAAAGTCGCTATTTTTCAAAAAGACATGTTGAATATTGATTTCAGACAGAAATATTATTTTTGTGTGAATTTTGGCTTAAGTTTAAGGTTGACTGAATGTTGTTTTATTGTTATATTTACATAATTCAATTTGGTTTATTTTTTATATAGAGGTGATTATCAATATGGAAAGCAATAAGATACTATTTATTAGTCATGCCCAAAAAGATAGAGAATTGGTTGATCGTTTTGTAAATATGTTATCACTCATGGGAATAAACGAGAAAAATATATTCTATAGTTCTTTACCTGCGTTTAGTGTTCCTATCAGAGAAGATATTTATGATTATTTGCGGAACTTATTGGATAAGGATACTGTGATACCTGTTTTTATGTTATCAGATAATTACTATGACAGTGTAGCTTGTCTAAATGAAATGGGTGCTATTTGGGTAAAACGTAATGACAATTACTTTACTTTCATTCTTCCGGGATTTGAATTTAAAGAAATAAAGGGTGCTATAAATCCTAATAAGAAAGGAATAAAACTGGACGATTCAGAAGCCGATGTAAGGGGCGAACTAACAAAATTTAAGGACATTCTCAGTCAATCTGATATGTTAGACTTAAACATATCAAATGCTCAATGGGAAAGTATATTAGGTGGATTCTTAAATGACGTAAATGTTTTTTGCCCAAGGATTATAATAGATATTAATTGTAGCAAAGGTCTTTGTATCGGCGAGTATGTACACGATGGATGTCAGGTTAATGTAGAAAAAGCATTAGATAAAGTAATCGCAGAAGTTGATTTCTCATTAACAAAAGCCGAATTGTGTTCGGTCGTATTTTCAACAGGATCTATTAATGCAAAACGTTCGGCAACTACAAATAAATCACTGAAATTTCGAGTAAGAGCTTTTGGTGATGTACAAAAAATAAGAGTTGAACCGCATCTTGAAACAAGTAATCCTTGCTATTTCATAACACCTGAATCCAATTGGGTTGAATACAGTATTCATCTAACAGATTTTAGAGCTCCAACTAATGATTGGAAAAACTTACGTGAATTATGTTTTGTTGTAGACAGAAGGTCTGCATCAAAATTTACGTTAGAGATTAGCAATATTAGAATTGAATAAAAATCATCTTGTTTTTATTGCAAAAGATAATAGATTATTGTAAATCGCAAGTGGCAGAAAAATTCTCTATGAGTATTAACCGTCGCTTGCGTTTCAATTTTTTATAAACAAATAACCATTGTCTATTCCAAATTGTACGTAAACAGCCGCTTTTTACATAGCCATGATACACAACAATAAAAAGTCCCGACAACTTCGTGTCCATTGGAACAGAAGTTATCGGGGCTTTTTGAAACATATAGGAGAGTAGTAGAACGCTTATTAAAACAATCTATCAAACATATACCATTGCATCGTATATCTCATGCTCGGCTGTAGTTCTGTAATTCTGCGAAAGAGAAAACTGCTTCAAGAAATCTCCGCTTACCGCACAATATTCCGTGTCGGTATTCTGCCAATTCATGATCTGCTTGTCTATCGCATACTCAACGTCACGGTCAAGTCTGAGCAATCTGAGATATAACGTACCATTCTGAATTAAACCAATGTGATAATTTGAGCCTTTGAAAAAGCAAAATTTATTTATCGTGTTTATTATACACTTCCGTAAGTATAT
>CACYEJ010000397.1 GCA_902773395.1 uncultured Ruminococcus sp. | reverse complement strand
TCGTAGTTGTCGATATCAGTAATGAGCGAAATTTCCTCCAAAAAGCCATAAAGACTTGCATCATCGCCGTTCTCTTCCTCATACTTTACAATATTGGATTTAAGCTCCAAAATATCCTCAAATCGCTGCTCATAATCTTCCTTTTCTTTTTTAAGGAAATATTTATAGTCAATCGTATCTACCAACTCAGTATAAAGATCTCCAAGACTCGTGCTGCTGTCCTCTGCCTTTTCAGCAAAAGAATTGATTAGCGATACAAAAGCCATAAGCTTTGCAGACGCCTTTCTCAAGGCATCGTACTCATCTGCCCTGCTTA
The DNA here is from genome assembly GCA_902773395.1 of uncultured Ruminococcus sp. The sequence goes on along the minus strand of CACYEJ010000397.1, from coordinate 7,819 downwards.
TAACATCAAATATACTGATACCCTCTGCGGCAGCGATTTCTGCTGCTTTATTTACTGTAGAATCTCCAATCGAACGCTTCGGCTTATTGATAATACGTCTTAATCTTATATTATCGTTGGGGTTATTAATCACCTGCAAATATGAAGTCATATCCTTAATATGCTCACGGTCATAGAAACGATGTCCGCCAATAAGTCTATGCGGAATGCCGTTTCTTACAAGCGTCTGCTCCACGTTGTTACTCTGTGCATTCATTCTGTACAGAACAGCATAGTCGCTGTACTTTCGTCCGTGTGCTACGCCGTCAAGAATTTTGTCGGCAATGAAAGCTGATTCCTCACGCTCGTTCTTAACTGTATGCAGATCTATTTTTTTACCCTCACTGTTTTCAGTCCAGAGAGTTTTTCCTTTTCGTTCGGAGTTGTTGCTGATTACAGAATTGGCTGCGTTCAGTATATTTTTAGTGCTGCGGTAGTTTTGCTCCAGACGGATTACTGCTGCATTGTCAAAGGTTTCTTCAAACGAAAGAATATTCTCGATAGTAGCTCCTCTGAATTTATATATACTCTGATCGTCATCGCCCACAACGCAAATATTATTATACTTTTCTGCAAGCATACTGACAAATTTATACTGAACCTTGTTAGTATCCTGATACTCGTCAACCATTATGTATTTGAATTTATTCTGATAATATTCAAGAACATCGGGATTTTTCTGGAAAAGCATAACCGTATTGCAAAGAAGATCATCAAAATCCATTGCGTCAGATGTTTTAAGTCTTTCCTGATAAAGAGCATACACCTTTGCAACACTGATCTTTCTTGTGTCATTTCCTGCAAGTGCAGCATAGGAAGCAGGAGTAATCATAGAGTCCTTTGCCCTTGAAATCTCTCCGATAATAGATTTATGCGAAAGAATCTTATCATCAATATAAAGCTGCTTCTGACAGTCCTTGATAAGACGCTTCTGATCTTCGCTGTCGTAAACGGTAAACTTATCGGAATAGCCTAATCTGTCGGCAAATCTTCTCAGAATTCTTGCACAAGTAGAGTGGAACGTTGAAGCCCAAATTGACCTGCCGCCCTCAGGAACTCTTGCTGCAATTCTGTCTTTTAGCTCACCGGCAGCCTTATTGGTAAATGTGATTGCAAGAATGCTCCAAGGTTTTACAGGTCTGACAGCAAGCAATGCTTTGACTGACGGGCTTAATTCTCCGCCGTTTTTTACGAAGCTCTTCATTTCCTCAATATCTTCATCAGTGATATCATCGGAAATATCCTCGGAGTTATAAGCATTGCCGAACTCAATCATATTTGCAATTCTGTTTACAAGAACTGTCGTTTTTCCCGAACCTGCACCTGCTAGTATCAGCAAAGGTCCGTTTATGTGAAAGACAGCCTTTTTCTGCACATTATTCATTCGGGCGAATTCTTTGTTCATTACTTCTTTTCTTAATTCAATTAAGCTTTGTCTATCTAACATTTATTAATAAAATCCTTTCAAAATAATTTAGAAATTAATTTGATTAATTTTTTTCCAAATCCTCCTCTGTCTTCAAAGTCGGCATAAACTTCTCTGCAAATTTACTCCTGCCTTTGATATAAAAAACACCTAAAACGGAAAAGATTACTGCACCAAGGCAATTCACGATAAGATCCTTCATTGTATCTTTTATTCCAATATCCAAATACCCATTATAAGTATACTGCACCGCTTTGCCGCCTGTTTCACCTATTATGGTAGTTCTTACGTTGTCAATAATGACAGCACTGTTCTCACCGCTTGGATTTACAGCTGTATTAATACTGGCAATGGTGTTATAGATAAAATCCTTTTGCATATCCGTGTGTACAAGATAGTCCATACTAAACTCAAAAAATTCCCAGAGGACGCCTACAGTCATAGAAAAGCAAAAAGCCACAAACGCCACAAATACCGGAGAAGCAGTAAAGTGAAAATGAGGATCATTATTTAAAATATCAATCAGGGCAAAACCAATTGCCGCCATCATGAAACCATTTAATGTATGGAGCATTGTATCCCATGATTTGAATGTTCCGTAAAAATTATTTATCTCGCCCAGTATTTCTGCTGAAAAAGCAAAAAGCAGAATAATAATTTCCAGAACAGACGGAAGCTTTATGTTGAGCTTTCTGTCTACAAAAGCAGGAATTAAAAAAAGCAGGAGCGTCAAGATACATAAGAAAACATTATAATAATTTCTATGCACAGCCTGTATTGCCATTGTAACAATAACAAGTATTCGTAATACAAAATAGATTGCTATCGTTCTTTTTGATTTTCCCTCAAAATAGCTTTTGGCTTCTTCAAGAAACGTTTGTTTTTTCGATTTTTTATTTTGAGATTTTCCTGCCATGCCACACCTCCAAGATACCGGATAAATTATAAAAACTTACAATTTTTATATCTAAAGGCAATAATTAAGTAAACATAAAAAAACAAGTATATCTATAATTTTATCAAATTTACAATTGTTAGTCAATAGGCTGATTTAAACTTGCTGTTGAATTTTTTCCGAATTCTCATTATTCGGTTCGGCACTTGGATCGACAACATAAGGCAATACCAGTGAAATTCTTGTTCCCAAATTCTCATAGCTCAAAAGCTCAAAATAACCGTTATGCTTATCTGCAATCCATTTTGCAATTGACAAGCCTAAGCCGGAACCCCCGTTCTGTCTGTTTCGTGCGGGGTCGCTCCGGTAAAATCGCTCGAATATTTTATCGGCATCTTCGCTTTTTATTCCTATTCCGTAGTCCTGAACCTCAATAGCAAAATATTGCTCGTCACGTTTTTGCAGTCTTAATATAATATCAGTTCCGTCGGGAGAGTATTTCACAGCATTATCTATGAGAATTCTAAGGCATTGCTTAATCAATGAGCTGTCCGCCTGCGATTTAATATCTGCTCTTAGATCGAGTACGAATTCGTGTTTGCTGTCAATCATTACAAATTCATCGTAGATATCACACATTAACTCATTAATATCGAGTTGCTCAAATCGAAGTACAGTTCTTCCGCTGTCGCCTCGTGCCAAGAAAAGCAGATTTTCTACCAGACGATTCATATTTTCAGCTTCGCTTTTTATAGAAGTAATAGATTCGTCGAGGATTTCTTTATCTTCTCTGCCCCACCTGTCCAGCATATTTGCATAGCCCTGTATTACTGCAATCGGAGTTCGAAGCTCGTGAGAAGCATCTGATACAAATCTAATCTGACTTTTATAGGAATTTCTCGTTCGCTCCAAAAGATCGTTAATTGCGTCCTCCATTCCTATAAATTCTTGTTTGCCCGTATGGATTTTACTGTCAAGATCGTTAGGTGAAAACTTATTTATGGCGTCTTGCAGAGTTGAAAATTCTTCACTTGTTAAATCTACATAATTAAGTGCCCGTGTTGCGTCTGTAATCGTGTAAAGGGGTTTAAGCTTTCGATTAATTCTAATAGGTACAGATACCAATGATATTAGAAATAGTATAAGCTGAATTATAATTATTATCCATATTGTATTATATAAAAAATCTCCATAAAAAGCTGCGTCAAATATATAACTTGTATTATCACTGCCGTATATCTCCAACTTTATAGAATACAAAAATTCATAAAGCGACTTAGGATTATCGTTTCCAAAAAAACTAAATCTGGTAAAATTTGTTAAAGAACCATTTACTTCCATTTGAGCATTATACCAAAATGAGCCATACAAGATAATGATATATGCAGCATCAAAAAGTATACTACCCAATAGCTTTTCAAAAAGGCGTTCAGCCGCAAGCTGTACAGCAATAGATTTGTTCTTGTTTTTTGGCTTTGCTATTACATTATTATGCTCTTTCTTTTTAAAAGTATGCTCTTTTTTATTATTCTTTTTATCAGTCTTCTTTGATGACATATCCTACGCCTCTTACGGTTGTAATTATTTTTGTCTTGAATTTCTCGTCGATTTTCTGACGCAAATATCTGATATAAACATCTACTACATTTGTTTCTCCTACATAATCATAACCCCACACATTGGCAAGCAGAGTTTCTCTTGACATTACAATATTTTTGTTCTGCATTAATGTTTGAAGCAAAGCAAATTCTTTAGCTGTAAGTTCAACAGGAATACTATTATATGTAACCTTAAAACGATTACTGTCAAGAGTAAGACCGCAGCAATGCAATACAGATGAAGTATTATTTTCGGAAGCAGAGGAGTTTTTTCTGAGCGTAACACGAATACGTGCTAAAAGCTCTTCGATAGCAAACGGCTTAGTAATGTAGTCGTCTGCACCCATGTCAAGTCCGGAAACCTTATCCATAACGGCATCTCTTGCAGTGAGCATAATTACCGGCACATTTGATTCTTTGCGAATTCTGCGTAGAATTTCAATACCGTTAATTCCCGGCAGCATTATATCAAGCAAAATCAAATCGTAGCTGCCGCTTTCTGCCATTGACAATCCTGTTCTCCCGTCGAAAGCTTTTTCTACATCGTATCCCTCGTGCTTTAATTCAAGCTCTACAAAACGGGCGATTTTCTGTTCATCTTCAACAATGAGTATTTTCTGCATATTAACCCTCCTACTTTTTTACCTCTAATTCTGCCATAGCACAATAATGCAAAATCTCAAATTCATTTTGAGCAATACTATTCAGCAGCGACAAATGCTCCCTTTCCCAATTTGCCAATTCCTGACTGTTCAATGACGCACCCACACCTCGGCAAGCTTTCATTCTGCCATTCCATGTTTCTTTCGTGAACGGTAATTTTATGCGGTATTCTTCATGATATACCATATTAAAATAATCATATATACATTTAGGAATACCTATAGGCTTAATTGTTTCTCCGGCACCGCTCCAATTGGGGCTATACTTTAAAACAAGCTTTTCACTTTCGCCGGCAATTTTATCTTCATACGGCAGCCAAGCCATATATAATACAAGCAATCTGCCTTTCCTCTTCAGCATATTATAGAGCTTCGGGGCAATTGTTTTATGGTCAAAATACCAAAAGCATTGACAAGCGGTAATTACATCAAAGGATTCATCAGCAAAAGACAGCTGTTCTGTGGACGACACTATATATTTTATGTTCATTTGACGTTCTCGTGACAAGCGAATTGCTTCTGCAATCTGATTTTCGGAGATATCCGCCGCTGTCCAATCAGCACCGTAATGATACATATTTCTTGGAAGCACGCCTGTACCTGTTCCTATATCAAGAATATTCTGACCGCTGATACATAGACCTCGTGATACTATTTTCTCATAAAACTCTTGTGGATAAATATCTCTGTATTTTGCATAGTCAGTTGAGGTTCTTCCCCAATCGAACGCCTTTCCGCTATCAATAGATTTATTAACAATCATATTGTCACCTCATAAGCCTTTATTTTTTAATTCGCCAAGAATACTGCGGTAAACCTCAAGCACATCTGCTACACCGTCGCCGTCTTTACGTGTAAATCTGCATCGTCTTAAATCAACCTCATCACAATGCGAAATTCCTCTGTTTGAATTCCCGTAAAAAACACCTTTAAAGTCGCCCCACTGTACGGAGGCAGGCGTTAGAAGTCCGTCGTTTTCGCCCTCTATATGGTAGATAATAGAATGAGGTATTGTCATGAATATATCACTAAACGAATTTTTCATCACAAAAGCATAGCTTTGATAATACACCTCTGGGTCATCAGGATTTGAATTATTAAAGCTTTCCGCAAACTCCGTTGAAAACGAACAAAAAACCTTGTAAGCATTAGGTTTTTTATCACCCAACATTCCAAGCCAAATATCAGAGCATTTTCCGACTAACTTTACTGTCCATTTGGGGAGCTTCATAATCTTGTCAATTGTTTTCGAACCATTGTGAGGAGTACTGACCGTTGTAAGCGAAGCAATGTATTTTCCCATACCTAAGGACGAAATCGCATAACGCATATCAAGTCCACCCTTTGAGTGGGCTATTACATTAAGCTTATCTGTATTCGTTTCGTTAATGATTTTTTCTATTCTTTTTTTTAAGACCAGAGCATTATCTTCGATTGTGCCGTTGCTGTCTTGATAGCCGTAGAAAACTTTATTGCCGTCATTTTCAAAAACAGAGGGAATACGTCCCCAATAATTGATTACATTACTATCTCTAAAACCCATGCCATGGACAAAGAGTATTGGGTATTTCAACATTTTATCGCCTCTTCTGTATTATTCTGTATTATATTATAACATATTTTAGCCATTTGAACAAGGTGCATAAATACTGCAAATATTAATGTTTTTCAATAAACACCTATATCCGATAGAGATGTTTTCCCTATCGGATATAAAACAGCTAAAATTTATGAGATAGAAATTAATTCATAACTCTTAATTTCAAATTCTGTACAAAGGTGTAAATATCAGACATAACTCTATTTGCCTTATCATTTCCAAGATCCTTGCCGCTGAAGCTAAAGCGAACATTGAAGAACATTGCGATAAACATAAGCACAACCAATGTGCTTATACTTGAGAAGAAGAGAACAATCCATACGATAAGCGGAATTGTTGCAACCTCATTCTCGTTGTACATGATAGTAATGCAGTTGCTTACTACAAAATCAATAATCTTTTTCACTATACCACCAATAGCCTCTCTGTCATAGCCGGAAGTTTTTTCCTCATTCACGTTAAAATTCTGAGCAGCGTTATTATTTGCCTGCTGATCTGCATCACTGTTAAATGCAGCATTCGGGTTTGTTGTAAAGCTTGATGAAGAAGTTTCACTCTTCTGCTGATACGTTTTTTCAACGTAGATCATAGCCTCCAGCAAATCGCCGTCGTGCATCTCTAATGCCTGTTCTGCCTGCTCACGGGTAATACCCGACTTGTTCACGATCTTATCTACCATTTCCTGATTTGTCATAAAAAATCACCTTCCATAAATATTCATAATAATTGTTACTGTTTTGTATCGTCCACGCCTTTTTGGAAATCGTTCTTCATCTTATCATACTCTGTATGAAAATCATTCTTCATCTTATCGGCTGCATTCTTTGCATTATTGAAGAAATGATTTAGCGGTTCCTTTCCAACGGATCTGCCCTCGAAAGAGTACTGAAAGCCGCACATAATTCCAATCACAAGGAGAAATGCAACCGGGAACACTCCGCAAAGAAGTGCAATCAAGAAAACCAGAAGCGGAATCTGAAAGATACGTCTGCCGTTCTTGCTTACTACGAAAGAATCGAAAAAAGCCTTATTCACAAGAATTTCCATTTTTCCGAAAAGTCTGCCGAGCATTTCTCCAACTGATACCGGCGGTCTGTTAAAATGAGGATCGTAGGGCGGAACATGACCGTTAGGACCTCCGAAAGGAGGATTGAACGGCGGTCTGCCAAACGGTGGCTGACCATTCGGGAAAGGCTGTCCATTAGGTGCTCCTGAGAAGTGTGTGTAACCAGGGTTGCTGTACTGACCCTTGTCCTCGTGCAGATGACTTCCTGCAAAGCCATTGTTAGGCATCTGAGGTCCTGACGAATTGCGGTTAGCTTTGTTTTTCTCAATATAGATTGCAGCATCTAGCATATCCCAATTGGACTTTTCAAGTGCGTCCTTAGCCTCTGCCAACGAAACATTCGTCTTTTCGCTTAAAGTTTCTACCATTTCATAACTTTTCATAAATATACCTCCTAAAAATCAAACGCTGTGCGTTGTCCTTTGTTTTTTACTAATTCTGCTGATAATCTTGGAATTAGTATTACCAATTAATCTTTGTCAATTGGATTTTTTCTGCAATAGTTTTTTGTTTCCCTATCGCTGTGATTATAT
>CACYEJ010000396.1 GCA_902773395.1 uncultured Ruminococcus sp. | reverse complement strand
TATCAAGAACCTGCAGGGAGATATCTGCAAGATCGTCGACGCAAGCGGCTCGGTTATCGCCAATTACACCTACGACGCATGGGGTAAACTGCTGTCAGTCAAAGACGCTAGCGGAAACAGTATCTCAAACTTAACCGATGTTGCACTCCTTAACCCCCTGCGCTACCGCGGCTATGTTTATGATGAGGAGACAGGACTGTACTATCTCCAGAGCAGGTATTATGATCCTACCATCGGCAGATTCATCAACGCGGACATCCTCTTTGATACCGAATCCGGCTCACCCCTCAGCACCAATATGTTTGCGTATTGTGAGAATAACTGTATATCTGGAATCGATCCTAAAGGTACTTATTATATTAAAAATTTTAATTGTTACGCCTACGCTTTTGGTATAAACAACAGATGGATGATCCCTGGTCAAAAAGATAATTGCGGATATTTAATGCCAACTTATTACACCATTAATCAAGTAGTAAAATGGGTAACTAAAACCTTTGGAAAAAAGGTTCGTACATTATCTGGAAAGGATGGTAAAATTAATAAAGGCGAATATCGTATTGCGGTTAGAGTATGTATATATAAGCGCCCATTAGTTTACCCACAAAAATATGGACCATTTTACACTGCCACATTGGATTTTCATTTTTGGAAACAAGATCCAAAAACTCAAAAATGGTGGGATAAACCTGGAGAAGGAGCAATAAGATACCGCGGAAATCGTAATCCTAACCAGAAAAATAATTGGTACTATAATACCTTTTATTATCAATACAAAATGTGGTATGGTTCAGGAAAAACGTTTAAATCACTAGATTTGTATTATAACAGTAATACTATTTATTTGGCATACAAAGGTAAATTTTGGTCAAAATAGGAGAGAATCTATTATGAATAAGACATTAAATTACGTGTTGATTACATTTTGTGTATTTATATCTTGTGCTTTTTGCGGGTGTAACCAACAAAATGGGAATAATCCAAATATTACTACTAAGGAGACCACTATTTTGAGCTCATATACACATTCAACGGATGATATCATGGATTATAAAATTCAATATGATGAAGATAAATCCTTAAAAATATCAGTAACCACTGCTACTAAATTGAATGAAATTGAAAACACTTTAAACAGTTTGTTTTACACCAGTTCAATACAGCCTATGATTTCCGATGTTGAGGCTATTACTCATATTGAAGAGTTTAGAAATATTTGCGTTGAAAATGAAGAACAGTATTATTGTGTATTGTCAGATGAAAATGATAATAAACTATATTTGTTTTTTGACGAATTTGGTAGTAATCGTTGGAGGTGTTATACCTATTATAAATATTCTTCTAAAAAGATGTACAAAGATAATTATTATGAATATTTAGAAGAATATATAAATTCGCTTGATAGGTGATTCAGTTAGAGAGGATATCATATGGAGTAGTTTACGTACCTATATGTCTTCTGTATATCTTATATATTGAAATGTTGTCTTTGATTTTTGTGTCTTGCGGCAAAAGTTTGGACGTAGCACAAGAATATAGCGACGAAACTACAATTGAGATTACGGAAAATACTATTGACGGCATTGATATACTAGGATATATGTCATACGGAAAAAACGATTATTCAACAAAGTATGAAAAAAGTGGCGAAGCAAAGATGGAAACATAGAGTTTACTCTTAACAATAAAATAGGGTTATACGGTGACGGAGATTATTCGTGGAATACTATATTGATGACCAAACTTATGATATATCTGTATCCAAGAATATGAGCCAAATTCCGAATCGGATGGTTTTATTGTAATCTCAAAAAACATGAAACCGAGAAAGGATGGAACGTGCAATATATAGTTGCAGGAGATTTTTTTTATGATCAAAGCAATGAAACGATTGAATTAATTGTTGATGTATTTCATAGTTTTGAATACTAAAAATCCCAAGATATTGATTGTGAGGAAGATGAAGGATTGTATGTTCCAAATTCAAACAGAAAAGAGATAATATCAAATTTCAAAAAGTTGATTAAAACTCTCCGACCAAAAACTTTGATAGAACTATTTTATATGGTGATACCAACTGGAAAGATAAGCTGACTTCTTTTAATAACACATCCTTAACCTATGACGCGAATGGCAATCCGCTAAGTAATAGGGATGGTATGTCCTTCACATGGGAGAATGGTAGACGGCTTGATACGGTTACGGTTGACGGAACCACCCTCACGATGAGGTACGATTCTAACGGAATGCGTACAAAAAAGGGCAGCATCAAATACTATTACGACAGCAGTAATAACCTGATCGGTATGGTGAACGGCAATAACACGCTGCTGTTCTACTTTGAAAAGAGCGGCAACCCGACTTCCTTCTCCCATAACGGTACGATGTATTTCTTTATCAAGAACCTATAGGGTGATTGCCTTTTGTAAAGATATTTTGAAGAATCAACTGAATAACAGAATTAATCAAAAAAGTTGCATAGTCTTATGTAGTATTTAATCCTAGAAAGCCATATTTCAGCGAGATCTGAAATATGGCTTATGCTTTTGTATTAAGAATAAAAAAGTTTTTCTAAACATGAATATGTCAAGAAAAGTGCAGTCGGGAAACACCCAAAATAATGGATGTGTGGATAGAGGAAAGATTTTGAAGCCGAATGGAGCG
>CACYEJ010000395.1 GCA_902773395.1 uncultured Ruminococcus sp. | reverse complement strand
TGTGGCTTTCATGCTGGACGGAGTTGAAATCCAGCCGGATGCGGATAAAGTGACTGTTGTATTTGACTTCCTGCAGAATCAGCTTTCTGCTGATCTGAATGCCGAGGTTAAAGCAAATGTTGAAATCAAACATCTGCCTTTGACTGATGAAGTGAAAGAACAGGTCGATACAACAGGTGATGCTGTCAGTATTACGGCCGATGACATCATCGTTGAAGATGTTGCTGAAGAAACTGTTGACCTGAATGCCGAAACAGTTGAATTCAAAACTGACAGTTTCAGCGTGTTTGCGGTTAACTATACTGTTGATTTCACATATGACGGATATACCTTCAGTATCGCCGGTACTGAAAGCATTCTTTTAAGCGAGTTGTTTAAGGTACTTGGCATTGATGCAGATGCTGCGCAGGCTGTTGAAGTCGAATTCACAGATTATGATCTGGTCGCTGTAGAACAGCAGGAAAATGACTGGCTGTTAACAAGTCTGAAAGCATTCAGTACAAATGAAACACTGACAGTCACCACGGCTGATGGGACGAAGTATGTCATTGATGTAACGGATGCACAACCATATCCTGTTGTCATTAGTCTGTATGATCCAACCTATAACCAAGAAACTGATCCCGAAGATTGCCCAAGTAAGTTGCAACCATCAGGAAGTTATTTTGTAGATGAAAATATTTCGACCGATCAATCTGGAAATCCAATCAAATTTGTGGTTAGAGGTACTATCAAGGACAAAAATGGTAATGTTATTGGAAGAGCGATTACTGAACTGAATCAAGATAGTCTTATAACTAATGGACGAACTACTGTTCCGTTATCTTTTGTTGATAATAGCGGTAATAATATGGAGTTTGATCCGGCAGCTGATCAAACAATTGATTTGCGATTAGTACACCAGACTGATGCATACTATTGTCCGCCTGTAAATTGGGATAGTTGGAATGGAACGGGTAACACTTCAGACATAGCTCCTGAAGGATACAGTTTCCTTAGAAGCGATGGAAACGCCAATGGAGGATTTATCAATCTACAAGCGAGTAAGCCATATAACTACCATGTCAGGGTAGCTTTGGATGAAGATGGTTTAAATGAGATTGAAAATAGTGATAATTTGTATGTTCTTACAACAATTGAGCATACTTCTGGTGGTAATACCTATGGTTTAGTCAATTTTGCCGATGGCACTAAAACGACAATTGATGGGATTACTTATATAGATTTTCCTATTACAACATGGTATGCAGATTACGCTGGTACTACTGTAAAACAGGAAAGATTTACTGGCCATGAGAAAAGAGTTAGTTCTAAACTGATTACCAAAGATAACAATGGAGCCTGGCATTTTATTGACCCTAATGTAGAGGGCGACCTAAAAATAGTCAATGATTATGATGTTGTCCAGCTTCCTGTTGTTGATAATGGGATTGCACCAACTGTTGTTAGATTGTTTGATGAGAAAGAAACAGGAGTTGATGTTTATGACATTATTCGGTTGTCAAAACATGACTTTAACACTTTTGAGTATACGCTAGAATATGTTTTAAGTGGTTTTAACTGTGTCACTGTAAGTGATCCAAACGATCCGAATGAACAGACATACCATGATGGATCTTATGGATATGGTGATTTGTTCCTGAATATTCATATGATGGGTGGGGCGCTTGTCCGCGGTGAACTTTTAGGAAGTCAAAAAATGATTGCTGATAGTGCTTTACTGACAAAACCATCATATGTAGGAACTGTTACGGATGTAATTTCTGTTAATGGACGTAATGATAATGATGATCCGCCAGAATTTTATGTTGGTGAAGATAACACGGTATTCTCAAGCGGCAATACGACTGTATCAGGCGCTCATGTAAATAGTCCGACAGCGATTGTTAATGGTGCCAATTTCGGAGGGGATTATCCCAATAAAGGCGGTTCAACGTATGTTAACGGAGACTATATCAATTGGGATACACTTCGTAACATGTTGATTGGTTCGTCACAGACGCTGAAAGAAAAGTCAGATGCTAATAAAATCACAGTAACAAGTAGTGGGCAAGTTATTACTATTCAGGCTGGAACTACAGTACAGATAGAAAATCCTAACAATTATCCATATGCTGTAGAGTTTGTTGGTATTGGTGAACCAGATGACGAAAACGCGAAAGCAACAGTAGTTACATTGCTGGGGGAAAATGTCAGCCTTCCGTCGATTGGAAGTATTGATGGGATGAGATCGGGAGATTGGTTAAACTACTATGCTGATGCAGCAGGTGAAGGTTCTGGAAAAGAAGATGGTCTTGGCATGCCGATTTTATGGAATTTACCTGATGCAACTCAGGTCACTGTTGAGCAACAGTCTCCGGAAGTTGGACATATTCTTGCGCCTCAAGCAAATATTGATTTGTTATGTGGAGATTATAATGGTGCAATTGTAGGTGACAGTATTTATTCTGAAGCAGAAGGACACCAATGGGCTTATAAAGGTAGCACTATTATAGGTGACGAGGATGGTTTTGAAGCTCAGAAAACAGTTGATGGAAGTATACCAACTTCTGATCAGACCTTCGATTTTATCCTTGAAAAACTGGAAAATGGGAAATGGAAGGAAATTGACCATAAAACAAACACAGGGGAAAAAGTAATATTTAATAAAATATCATATATCAGCGAAGAAGATTGCAGGACATATTGGTTCAAAATAAGTGAAATCAGTGATGAACAAGGTCTTTATGTGTATGATGACACTTTATATGTAGTTGAGTCTTTGGTTTATGCAGAACATTTACAAGATGATGACATTAAGATTCATGTTACAGATACCTATTATAAAGTGACTGATAAAGACAATCTGCTGAATGCTGACGGCACCGTTAATCGTAATGCTTTAGAAACAATTACCTCGGGAGAAGGGAACACAACACCGGTTGTATTTGATAATAAAGAACTTATAGAGCTGGAAGTAGACAAGAAGTGGGCGAACGCGGACGGCACAGAAGACTGGCCGGCAGGCGTTACAGTAGATATCCAGCTGACAGCAGATGGAACAGCCGTT
>CACYEJ010000394.1 GCA_902773395.1 uncultured Ruminococcus sp. | reverse complement strand
TAAGCCGCAGGGAGCAAAGCCGGGTACGGTGATTTTTGTGAAAAATAGGACTGTGTATGTAACACCGGAATTGATTAGTGAAGATTAATTTTATTCATGCAATAGTGCACTGTTCATCTGAAATATTACAATTTTTTTATAAGCGTTGACAAAATCGTAACGATATGTTATACTAATTTAAGATATATTAAAATACACACTTTACATATATCAGGAGTGTGCATATATAATGAAAGAACGATTTGTCAAAAAAATTAATAAACATAAAGTCCTGTCAGAGGGCAAAACCTTCGCTCAGGCTATGGGAAAGCGTAACCTTGCTACCAACGCTTCAAGTATTGCGTTTTATCTTTTTATATCGTTGATTCCGATGTTCGTGCTGCTTTGCTCGGAACTTCCGTTTACAGGTATCAGCCGCAGTGAGCTTACAGATGCAGTCACTAAAATTACTCCCGAAATGGTTAGAGGTCTTCTTACTTCGATGATTGCTCAGGCGTATAATTCAAGAGTCGGGGTATTCTCGGTGTCTATTGTTATGTTGTTGTGGTCTTCTTCAAAGGGTATGCTTGCGCTGATTCGCTCGCTTGATACCGTGTACGAGGTGCAGGACAGCCGCAGCTTTGTGGGAATGGTGTTTTTTTCAATATTCGGCACTATGTGTCTGCTGCTTGGAATAAGCGTGCTGCTGGTGCTTTACACTAAGGAGCTTTCCGCTGAGGAGCTGCTTCGGGCAAGCTTTCATGATGAAAGTCTGTTTGAGCGTTTTTCCAGAAGCAACAAGGACTTTGCAGGTCTATCGTTTATGACAATTTTATTTGCAACGATTTATAAATTTGCTCCCGCCGGAAAAAGAAAATTTGTATATCAAATTCCGGGTGCTTTTTTTTCGGCTGTTGCTGTAATGGTTTTTTCGGTGTACTTTGCAGCATATAGCAGCGGCTCAAATGTGTATAATTCGTTTTACGGCAGCTTGACAAGTGTAACTATATTTTTGATTTGGATATATTCATGTATTAATATATTCTTAATAGGCGGTGTGATGAATTCACATTATCAGGTGAAGATAGAATCTGCCGTGCTTGCAATTAAACAAAAGCGTATTGATAATAAAAATAAACGCAAAGAGAAACGCTCTCGTCATAAGAAAAAGCAGTAGCATTCATGTTTTGTCGCTTGATTGCTATTGCTTTATTTTATTGCAGATTAAATATTCGAATTTGCAGTAGCAAAAAAATAAAAGATTTGACAAGTGAAGAGATAATTGGTATAATTAAATTATTAAAGAAAAGATACAAAATGGTTTCGTTTTTGGAATTTTTTACCCCACCTATCGGAAGGACGGTGATTTTTTGAGAAAATTAATGTTTACCCTCTCGTGCGTAAACGCTGTTCTCAACGCACTTGTAATCGGTATCTTTATGCAGGATAAGGTTATCGTGCTTTATGAGCTTACCGGTGCAGCGGCAGCTTATGGAAGTAAATGGGTATATTTGATATTTGTTGCAATTCCTCTTTTAATATCCGGTTCGCTGCTCATGTTTGACAGAATGTCCGGCGGTTCTAATGATGATAAAAAAACGGATAAGCCCGATGATGAATCTACAAGTGCATTGGACGAAATACTCTCCGGAAATTCTCAGCATAACGACAATATTGCTATGGTGTGCATTTGGTTCTTTGCTATTATAAGCTGGGTGATGACCGGTATTGCACTAAATAATATAGAAAATATAAGCGTGATTTTGCCGTCTATTATTGTAATTATGCTCAGTGCGGCGACAATATTTATGACCAGTCTGTACAGCGGCTCAACAGCTGCGTTTGTCGGCGGCGTACAAATTGCGTGGCTCAAAAATGATAAGGACAAAAGCAGAAGAGTAAACAGGTTTTCAATGTATTCCGGTATGCTTTCGGGAATGTTGGGTGTGTGTCTTGCGGCGTGGTCACTTGTCATTTCAAAAAATATTCCTAATTGTATTGCGATTGCACAGCTTGTGCTGTTTTCGTTCGTTTTGCCGCTTGCTTATTCGTATTTAATAAAACCAAAAAAATAATTTCTTTAGCAACAGAACATTGAGCGTCTGTTGCTTTTTGCTGCTTAAAAAAGACACTGTAAAAAATTTAAAAAGTTAAGAATAATTTATTGACGTTTCGATTGAATTGTAGTATCATTAATCTGAGTATATATGTGTTTGACTTAATAGCGATGATATCGTTGGATATCGGATTATAATATCATTATCAAAAATGGAGAAATTGATTGTATGAGAATCATAATTGTAGGCTGCGGCAAGGTAGGACGTACTATCGCTGAGCAGCTAAACGACGAAAAACATGACATTACCGTTGTGGATATCAAGGAGTCTGTAATAACTAGGCTTACTGAAAAGCTTGATCTTATGGGCATTGACGGCGACGGTGCAAGCCGTGAGATACTCATTGAGGCTGGTGCTACAATGGCGGATTTGCTTATTGCAGTAACCGATGCAGATGAGCTGAATCTTTATATCTGCTTGCTTGCACATATTTGCGGCACGACTCATACTATTCCACGTGTCAGAAATCCTATCTATTATAAGGATTTGATGGAGATGGATAAAATGCAAAAGACTCTTGGCTTGTCGAAGCTTATCAATCCTGAACAGGTTGCCGCAAGAGAGATAAGCCGCCTTGTTCGCTTTCCTACTGCTATGGAAGTGGATTCCTTCTCGAATATGAGTGTGGAGATATATACATTTAAGCTAAGCTCCGATTCGGCTCTTGTGGGTAAGAAAATTTCCGATATCTCTCTGCTCAAGGGCAATATCAGAATTTGCGACGTTGAGCGTGACGACAAGGTGTTTATCCCAGGCGGTAACTTTGTGCTCTCTCCGCAGGACAAGGTTTCTGTTATCTGTACGCCAACTCAAGCCGCTAGATTTTTTAAGAAACTGAAAAGCGGCATTATCAAGGCTAAAGATATTATGATTATCGGTGGAAGCCGCACTGCGTATTACCTTGCGGACGAGCTTAGTGCAAGCGGTGAGTTTAAGGTTAAGATGATAGAAAAGAACGAGGCTAGATGTGAGGAACTTTCCGACCTGCTTCCGAATACTATGATTATCAGAGGCGACGGAATGAACGAGGATTTGCTCCGTGCCGAGGGTCTGGAAAAAATGGACGCTGTGGTTACTCTTATGGATCTTGACGAGGAGAATATCATGCTCTCGCTGTATGCTCGTCAGAAGAGTAAAGCAAAGTGTATTACTAAGATCGACAGAATTGTGTTTGATAATATTGTTGATACTCTGCCGCTTGACAGCGTTGTACGTCCAAGAGATCTTACTGCTGAGTTTATTGTAAGTTATATTCGTGCCGTGAGTAATTCCGAGGGCAGTAACGTTGAGTCTATGTATAAGCTCAATGACGGCCGCACTGAGGCATTGGAGTTCAAGGTTACATCTGAAAGCAATGTTACTTCTAAGCATTTGAGCGATTTGAAATTCAAGGATAATCTTCAGGTTGCCTGCATTAACCGCAAGCATAAATTTATCATTCCAAAGGGTGACGATACTATTGAGCCGGGCGATAAGGTTATTATTGTTACAACACATAAAGGCCTTAAAAATCTGGAAGATATCTTAGAGAAGTAACAAATGGAGCGGTATTGTGAAAAAGAGTCTTGTAAACTACGTGTTGGGCTGGGTTGTCATTGTGGTTGGTGCAATGATGATTTTGCCTATGATTATTGCTTTTATATATCGTGAGAATGATTATATATATTTTGGAGCAATTGCGGCAGTGTGCATGCTTGCCGGCTTGATTGCTACAAGATTTAAGCCGAAAAATTCTCAGATGAACCCACGCGAGGGATTTATCGCCTGTGCGCTTACGTGGATTTTGATGAGTATTATTGGTGCTTTGCCGTTTTATATCAGCGGACAGATACCAAGATTTGTGGACGCTCTGTTTGAAACTGTGTCGGGATTTACCACAACCGGTGCAACTATTCTCGGTACAGACAGACAAATTGAGGACCTGAGCAAGAGTATGCTGTTCTGGCGAAGCTTCACCAACTGGGCAGGCGGTATGGGTATTCTGGTGTTTTTGCTGGCGGTTATCACTCCGCTGAGCGGTCAGTCAAATATGCACCTTATGAAAGCCGAAAGCCCCGGCCCTGTGGTGTCAAAGCTGATTCCTAAGCTAAGGGGTACGGCGAGTTTGCTGTATATCATTTACGCTGTTCTTACTCTGATAGAGTTTATTATTCTGCTCTGTACGGGTATGAACTGGTATGAAGCTTTGACGGTGTCGTTCTCTACAGCCGGTACGGGCGGCTTCTCGGTAAGAAATGCCGGTATTATGGCGTATGAGGGGCATTATGTATGGCAGGCAGTCATAACTGCTTTCATGTTTATTTTTGCTGTCAACTTTAGTGTGTACTACTTGATAATTGTAAGAAAGTTTAAGCAAATAGGCAAAATAGAAGAGCTGCGTTGGTATTATGGATTATATATATTGGCGGTTGTTGCGATTGGACTTGACCTCTGGATTGAGGGTGCAATGGATTCTAAGCTTGATATATGGCATCATGCGGCGTTTCAGGTGGCTACGTTCATTTCTTCAACGGGATTCGCTACCTACGACTATGACATATGGCCTGAGTTTTCGAAAGAAGTTTTGATGTTTGTAGCGGTTATAGGAGCTTGTGCAGGCAGTACGGGTGGCGGAATTAAGGTAAGCCGTGTTATCATTCTGGTGAAATCTGCGTTTAAGGAGTTCAGAACAACTCTTCACCCGAATTCTGTAAAGACTATTAAAATGGACGGCAAAACGGTTAAGGACGAAACGATACGTTCTGTAAGCTCCTACTTGACTATCTTTCTTGTTGTATATCTTGTTTCGGTGCTGATAGTTTCGGTGGACGGATTTGATTTTGAAACGAATTTGACAGCGGTGCTTGCGACTATCAACAATATGGGACCGGGTTTGAGTATGGTTGGACCTATGGGGAATTTTTATCAGTTCTCGGCGTTGTCTAAATATGTGTTGATTTTTGATATGCTCGCTGGAAGATTGGAGCTGCTGCCGCTATTGTTCCTGTTTGATCCGGCTTGTTGGAAATCGAAATAATCTTA
>CACYEJ010000393.1 GCA_902773395.1 uncultured Ruminococcus sp. | reverse complement strand
TAATAGAGCAATGCGGACGAAGGAATAGCGCCTACAAATGTGCCGTTAGGTGCATAAACATACCATCTTGTAGCAAAGTGACCAAAGTAATTCTCTTCGTAACCATTGGAAACGATATGGAATCTTCCCGATTCTGTTGAGCCTGTAGCGATCTGTTCGGAAGTAAGAACATTGTTGAAAATGTCTATATCATTTCCGTAATAATCAGTGAAAGGATATTCCCAGCCATTGAGATAGCTATTTCTGCTTAGATTGCTATTATTTGGTTTATTTCCGTGTGTCTTGGAAGCAGAACTTGCTGTACCGTTATAGAAATCGTTTTCTGTTTCGTACTTGAATCTGAATATAATGTAATCAGGAACTTTATCCATGGTTGCAAGAACAACGAAGTCATCATAGTCGTATGTCTGGCAGTCAACGGGTTCTCTGTCATCATCAGATGAAGCACCGAGAACATTACTGTGTACATAATCCCAAACATAGTTGTTGAGTGTAATACCCTGAATCACATCTGTACCATTGTTTGCATACTGTGGAACCTGCATTTCATAACGACCGTTCACATAAACCATTGGCTGACCGGGGTAACCGCCGAGTGCAGGCTTGGAAGAAGAACTTGCAGAGTTTTTGTCATTGCCGGTGCCATACCAAGCGTAGCAAGCAAGGATCGCACTTGTGTACGTACCGGAAGTGTTTTTGCCCCATTCATTCTTTACTTTATCGTCGAAGTTTTCAACGTAGAATGTAATAAACTTCTTGTTATTCGTACTATTGGTTGAATAACTCTCGTTGTAGTAATATATAGGTGTGATCTCATATTTACTTCCAGCAGCTGCATCAGAAGGAATCGTAAATGTGCATGTATACTCGCCATTGGAGTTTACAGTACTATTGACCGCATATGTTTCGCCGTTGATATTAAACGCTCTGACATAATACTGATCACGATAACCGTCTGCTATCGTTGTTTTGATAGTTACTTCGCTGCCCTGAGCAATCTCCGCTTTTTCTGCAAGGCTGTCGTAAGCCTTAGAGTTAACTGAAACACTTCCGATTTTACCATTAGATTTTGTTGTGCTGCCAATAGCATAAATCTCGGTATCGGCAAGATCAGCATACTTTTTGTAGTCATCACGAATTGTACCGTCTTTTGCAATGACGTTAACACCGGAACCGGGAGCTATAGCATCGTCGGAAACTGTAGGTGTAATAACATACATTACCTGTTTACCATTAGGTCCGTATGTATTCGGAACTGAACCATCCGGTTCTCTTAATTCAATCTTTAAAGAAATAACATAGTCATTTTTAATTACAAAGTTACCGAAATAATAATCATCCATGTCTTTCTCTTGGACTTCTGCGTAATCATCACTCCAACTTTGTAATTCAGTCCATTTTGTAGTTTCATTAGCATAGTCCGAAGAGAGTTTAAATACGGCTTTTTTACTAACACCATTTGAATTTCTTAAATCGTTATAAATATCTGTTTTACCTGTTGCATTTTGATTTGCTGTAAGTGCTATCCACCAGCGAGATTCATTCTGAATTCTCTCGAACAAATCATCATCGAAGAAAACATATTTACGACCCGTAACTGTTTTCATAATTGGCAAAAGCTGCTTATTGGCAAATGCATCGTTTGAACCCATAAGAAGCCAACGCCCCTCTGTTCCATCACCATAAGCAGTAATATTGGTCGAGTCATTTACGCCCTTATCCTCTGCAAAAGTACCAATTATTTCCATACTTGAAGTCGGATAAAAAGTAAACTCATAACCACCCGATGCAAGTGCTTCCGATCTGCTTGCTGTTACGGCATCTTTTCTGGGGGTACTATTAGCTGATGTGTAATAATTCTCACTAAATGTAAAACCTTCGATTATATACTCGCAGTCACCATGGTTTGTGCCATTATTAAGATTATTGTCCACGAGTTTAACGCTTACAGTCTGTCCTTCAGAAACATAAAAACCATTTTGATATTTGGAAACTGAAGAAACGCTGTTTACATTAATATAATCGCTATCGTCTTCACCCTTTATATACATCGTGCCATATGTGGAATACTTTCCAAGAAGCAACGCATCAATATAATAGGTGCTAAGCTCGCCCGTTGTGTAGGTAAGAGTCGCATTTGAAGATGTAAGAGCATCGGGAGCAGTGAAAGTGTAAGTGCCCTGAGTATCGTTGCCATCAACCCACGGAACAGTAAATGTCTGTCCGCCAAAAGTGAAAGTACGAATGCTTGTGTTACCGTTTTTGGTAAATATAAGTGTTAAAGAATCGCCCGCTT
>CACYEJ010000392.1 GCA_902773395.1 uncultured Ruminococcus sp. | reverse complement strand
CTGTTTTGAAAGAGGGGACGCTTTGGCAGAAAGCGTCCCTTTAAACAGACATTAAATCTGCTAAATCTTAACGCATACGAGTATAATAAAGAAAGGTACGATTAAAATGAACGAACAGATGAATCAGATTGTAGAAAAACTCAAAAATTCCCCCGAGCTTCTCATGAAACTCAAAAGCAAGGACGATGCGGTAAAGTTTATAGCAAGCGAAACAAAACTTCCTGAGGCTGAGTGTGCTAAGATATACGATGCTGTAATGGAAAAAGTAAAGAGCGGTGCAGCAGAGCAGCTCGCCGGCAAGTTCGGAGTTAAGCTTCCGTTCTAAATTATATATTCTTTTGAGTTAAATCAAAAAAGACCCCGATAGTATCTTTATCGGGGTTAATTCTTTATATAAAAATATCAGCAATCAAGTATATTTTTTTTCGAAAGCGTTAAAATTTAGCACTTATCTTTCTTAGACCGGCAATTCGCAAGCTCTTGCCTGTTTTAGTTCTAATCTAAAGATATTAATGTATAGATTACTTTTAATATGTTAGCTTTTTTAGATTTTGAGTATAATTTCCCTCGCAAGCTCCTCGGAAATCGGTGCAGCAAAAACGTTCTCTCCAAATTGAACAACATCGCCAATACCCTTTTGCAGAACAAATCTAAGCTGACCGTTTTTAACCTTTTTATCTGTGTAAAGCTTTTTCACAAGAGCCTCTCTGTCTATGTAATCCGGTATGGCAGTCGGCAAATTTGCCTTTGCAAGAAGAGAAATTACAGCGTTCATCTCGTCCTCTGTCATGTAGCCAAGCTTGTGTGAAAGCTTCACCTCAGCGACTAAGCCTATTGAAACAGCTTCGCCGTGCAGCAGCTTGTATTCGCTAACCGTTTCAATCGCACGTCCTACTGTGTGACCCAGATTTAGCACCTCACGCAGTCCGCTTTCACGTTCGTCTTTCATTACGACATTGTATTTTATCTGACAGTTTCTCTCCGCAATATGCTCGCAGGCAGCACTTTCAACATTGTAGATTTTTTCCATATTGTCATTAAGATAATCAAAAAGCTCCCTGTCCGCAAGACAAGCGTGCTTGATAGTTTCCGCCATGCCGCTGTAAAGCTGACGCGGGGGGAGAGTTCTCCACGCTGCAATGTCAATGTAAACCTTTTTCGGCTGATTGAAAAGACCTATAAGATTCGTTGCAAGCGGAGTGTCAACAGCAGTTTTTCCACCGACAGAGGCGTCCGCCGCCGCAAGAAGCGTAGTTGCGAAGTTAATGAACGGTACGCCTCTGCCGTATGTTCCGGCAACAAATCCGGCAAGGTCTGTCACAACACCGCCCCCAACTGCTATAATGCAGCAATCTCTTCGGTAGCCCTTTGCAAGCATGCTGTCCTCTACAAACTTCTTTGTTTCTCTAGTCTTGCTTTTCTCTCCGGCTGCAAATGTAAAAACATTTACTGTATATCCGCAGTCGGCTAGCTTCTTTGCAATTGGCTCAGCGTAAAGCTCTTTCACAATGCTGTCTGTAACTACCGCAAATTTCTTGATATTGCCAACAAGTCCGTTTTTAATATCACCCACAAGCTTATCCGACAGATCAAAGCCAACCTCGATATCATAGCTGTCATTGACAACCTTTTTTAATTCAACGTTAAATGTACTCATATATATCCTCCGATTATTTGTTTCTGATAATAATTTCGTTTTGCAAATCTTTCATTATTTGGTCATACGTTTTCCAGTCGGGCATAAATTCAGTGAGCTGCGCATAAAAAGCCTTTGAATGATTGTTGTGTAAAAAGTGAGTGAATTCATGACAAACGGTAGCCTCTATACACTTAGGCGGCAGCTGGATAAGATATGTGCTGAAAGTTAAAATACTCCTAGTCGGGCGGCAGTTTCCCCAGCATGATATCATTTTCTTAAAACGTATTTCTTGTGGAAAGGCAATTCCCTTTTTCTTGAATTTCGGGTATAGCTCACGGCAAAGCTTTAGAACATATTTCTCACATTCTTTTTTCAGAAAATCGTCTATCACAAATTCCTTTAAATCAAAGTTTTCTGTATCAGTCACAAACAGACGGATTTCATCGCCGTTAATTTCCACAAAACTGTGAGCAGATTGTACAACTGATAATTTTTTCTTCTCACCGAGAAAATAGATATACTCGCCGTTTATGTATTTTTTTGCTTTAGGGAGTTCTTCCGAAAGCTTTTTATATTTTTCTATAGAGTTTAAAATGAATTCGGCATTATTGCGCATAAACTTTTCAATATCTGCGATTGCTGCCCTGTTTGGCGCAGATATTCTAACGCCCTTGTCTATGCTGATAGAGAGCGTGATTTTTTTTACCTGTTTAAATTGAAGAGTATATTCAACCTTTTTCCCATTTAAAATAATGGTACGCTCATTGATACCTGCTTTCGGCATGGTTTTCGGGTCTGCACCATTGCGAATTTTTTCACATTTTTCGATAGCATCAAGAATGACATTGCTTTTTACTTTGAGCCGCTTTTCCAGAGTATTTATATCAACATTGGGCGGTGCGGAGATATAAAAACCTTTTTCGGGAGTGATGTGAATGTTAATATTTTTTACATTTTTGAATTCGAGAGTATAGGAAACCTTTTTACCGTTCAGAGTAATTTCTCTGGTAACACTTTTTGACATTTTGCACCTCCTGAAATCCATGATAAAATTTTATCATACGCTGCGGTATTTGTCAAATAAAAACTGCCGACAAGCCAAAACTTGCCGACAGCAGCGGGCAACACCCAAATTATGTGTTTCATTTGATAAAACCTAAGATTTTCACTCTAACATAGTAATAATGACAAAGTATCCCTACTCTGCAACAAACTAAAAATCAAATACTGCAACTCTCGTGGTCGTGTTCGTGGTCAGCTTCCTTAAATTTAGATTTATCATATTCAATGCCGTTCTTGTCATAGTAGTTCTTGACAGCGGATTTAATAGCGCCCTCAGCAAGCACGGAGCAGTGAATTTTGTGAGCCGGAAGTCCGTCAAGAGCCTCTGTAACAGCCTTGTTTGTAAGATTAAGAGCCTCGGAGAGAGGTTTGCCTTTAATCATCTCTGTAGCCATTGACGAAGAGGCAATAGCCGAGCCGCAGCCGAATGTTTCAAATTTAACGTCCTCAATAATGTCATTATTTATTTTTAGATAAATACGCATAATGTCGCCGCACTTTGCGTTGCCGACTTCGCCTACAGCATCGGCGTTTTCAATTGTGCCTACGTTTCGTGGGTTCATAAAGTGGTCCATAACAACTTCACTGTATAACATATTCTCTCTTTCCTTCCTGTAAATCTCTCCAAACAGGCGACATGTTTCTTAGGTACTCCACTACCTTAGGAACCTCGCTTATAATATACTCAATTTCCTCTTCGGTGTTTTCATCGCTCAGAGAAAGCCTGAGTGAGCCGTGAGCTATATCGTGCACCCTGCCAATCGCAAGCAGTACGTGGCTGGGGTCGAGCGAACCAGATGTACAAGCAGAACCGGAAGACGCGCTAATCCCCTTTGCATCAAGCAGCAAAAGAAGTGACTCGCCCTCGATTCCCTCAAAACATATATTAACATTTCCGGGAAGTCTGCTGGATTTGTCACCGTTGAGAATAGAATGAGGAATAGTAAGCAGACCTTCAATCAGTCTGTCACGCAGCTGAGTAAGTCTTGCGTTAGTTTCTTCGAGCTTTCCGACAGCTTCGTCAAGAGCCGCCGCCGCACCGACGATTCCCGGAACGTTTTCAGTGCCGCCACGTTTTCCACGCTCCTGCGCGCCGCCCTCAATCAGATTTGTAATGTATACACCTTTACGCACGTACAGAGCACCGACTCCCTTAGGTCCGTGAAACTTATGTGCCGAAAGCGACAGCATATCTATATTTTCTTCCTGAACGTTAATCGGCAGATGACCGGCTGCCTGAACAGCGTCTGTATGGAATGTCACATTTTTTTCTCTGCAAACAGCACCAATTTCCTTGATAGGCTGAATTGTGCCAATTTCGTTGTTTGCGTACATAATCGTGACAAGGCATGTGTCGGGACGAATTGCCTGCGCAACCTGCTCAGGTGTGATAAGTCCGTTTTCGTGAACATCAAGCAGCGTTACCTCAAAGCCTTCTTTTTCGAGCTTTTTGAGTGTGTGCAGAACAGCGTGATGTTCAAAGGCTGTTGAGATAATATGCTTCTTATTCCTTTTTGCGCCAATTTCAGCGGCTGAACGAATTGCCTGATTATCCGCTTCGCTTCCGCCCGATGTGAAATATATCTCGTTCACGGTACAGCCCAGATTTTTAGCTATGCTTTCACGAGCCTTGTAAACGGCTTCGGCGGCTTCCTGTCCGATTCGATATAGGGAAGAGGGGTTGCCGAAAACGCTTTCCATATATGGCAGCATTGCATTGACAGCAGTTTTGCTCATCTTTGTGGTAGCTGCATTATCTGCATATACTTTCATTATTTTTTCCTTTCTTATATATACTTATTCGTTGAAAGAGTGTTAGTTTAGTATAACTTTTTAAATTATATTTAGCGGATACATCAGAAAATGTATCCACTAATATTATTTCCAATTCAATTGTAAATATGAATTATTTAACAGCATCAAAAGCCTGAGATAGATCCTCTATAATATCGTCAATATGCTCCGTGCCGATAGAAAGTCTAATCGTGTTCGGCTTAATGCCCTGCTCAAGCAATTCTGCTTCTGTAAGCTGAGAATGAGTTGTAGACGCCGGATGAATAACGAGCGACTTAACATCAGCAACATTAGCGAGGAGAGAGAAAATCTCCAGCTTGTCGATAAATGCCTTTGCTTCATCAGCGCCGCCCTTGATGTCAAATGTAAAGATAGACGCCCCGCCATTCGGGAAATATTTTTCATAAAGCGCATGATGCGGATGCTCAGGGAGCGAGGGGTGATTTACAGCCTCAACCTGTGGGTGCTTGCTCAAAAATTCAACGACTTTAAGAGTATTCTCAACGTGTCGTTCTACACGAAGAGATAAAGTTTCAAGACCCTGTAGGAAGAGCCAAGCGTTGAGCGGAGCCAGTGTGGCGCCTGTGTCACGGAGAAGAATCGCGCGAATCTTTGTAACGAAAGCCGCCGCGCCGACAGCCTTAGTAAAGCTTACGCCGTGATAGCTCGGATTAGGCTCTACCAGTGAAGGGAACTTTCCGCTTGCTTCCCAGTCAAACTTACCGCTGTCAACGATTACGCCGCCGATAGATGTACCGTGACCGCCGATAAACTTTGTAGCGGAATGTACTACAATGTCTGCGCCAAGCTCAATTGGACGGAGCAAATACGGAGTAGCAAAGGTAGAATCAACTACAAGCGGAATGTTGTTCTTGTGAGCGATTGCAGCTGCCTTTTCAATGTCAATCAGCGTAGCGTTTGGGTTGCCGATAGTTTCGATGAATACAGCTCTTGTGTTATCGTCAATAGCGTTTTCAAAAGCGCCCTCTTCATCTGGGTCAACAAATGTCGTTGTAATGCCGTACTCCGGAAGCGTATGCGCAAGAAGATTATATGTACCGCCGTAAATTGTCTTTGCAGCTACAATATTCTGTCCTGCCTTAGCGAGATTCAGGAAAGTATAAGTAATAGCGGCTGCGCCCGAAGCTACCGCCAAAGCCGCAACACCGCCCTCTAATGCTGCGATTCTCTTCTCAAAAACATCGTTTGTGGAGTTGGTGAGTCTGCCGTAAATATTGCCTGCGTCAGCGAGCGCAAAACGAGCGGCAGCGTGGTCGGAGTTCCTGAACACATAAGAAGTTGTTTGATAAATCGGAACTGCTCTTGCGTCCGAAGCCGGATCGGGCTGCTCTTGACCTGCGTGTAATTGGATTGTTTCAAATCTATAATTCTTGTTGCTCATAATAAAATACCTCATTTCATAAATTTCAAAAAAAGTTTAATAATTGTTAGTCAAAGTAAATGGTAAATTTAATATCAACACATTCGCCCATTTCTGAAATTATGTCTGAGTATCTCCAACTGTTTCAAAAACATTATGGAACAACACCTCTTTCTGCTGTTATACTCGAAAACATTAAGATTTAGCAACAACCTTAAAAAGCTCCCTCCGTCAGCCTTACGACTGCCACCTCCCTTTTAAGGGAGGTTTTTGGGTTCTCGATTACTCAAAGTCTCCCCTATAGGGGAGATGTCCGCAGGACAGAGGGGTTTAACCAGATTTGCTGGGTATTTTAGATTTTGAGTATAAACAAATTAATCTTACAAAAGCAATAGGAATTAATGTAAACCTACTTAATAAGTATGAATTAATTATAAAAGATAAAACCTATTTTGTCAATAGGTTTTTAGATTTTTTTGAAAAAATTTTTTAAACCCCAAAGCAGCGCAAGTGCATAAATCAAATATAGTATTCATCAATCTGGCAATTATAATGGTTATCAATAATGTCCTGCAATGTGACGGAGTTAAGATAATCCGTAACAACCTTATAAAGACCTTTCCAAAGAAAAAGAGTCATACATTCTGATCTTCTCTCGCAAGGGTTCTTATCGGGTTCAAGGCAGGCAATGGGAGCAAGGCTGCCCTCAGTAATTCTGAGAATTTCTCCGACAGTGTATTCGGAAGGTGATTTCGCAAGCATATATCCACCCTGATAGCCACGGTTTGTGCGAAGAACTCCCGACTTGTTGAGGAGAGGAACAATCTGCTCCAGATATTTTTTTGAAATATTCTGTCGTTCTGCAATATCTTTAAGGGCAACAAAGTTATCCTTACTGTTTTCAGCAAGGTCGAGCATAAGTCTTAGTGCATATCGTCCTTTAGTAGAAATTTTCATTTTATCACCTCTAATACCTAATTATATCATAGGTTTAGTAAGAATTCAATTAGTGGTATGTGATAAACTTCTGTGATTAATTTTAGTTATTTTTATCATAGGAACGAAAAAAATGTAATCTGATATTTGGAAATTTATTGATAAAATTTACTTGTTTAGATGTTGTATAGTAAACGTCATTAGATAATTTCTATTGGGCGATAATGTTCAATGTGGAGTTAGCTCAAACAATCAACTCCTAATTCCTCACTCCAAACTCCAAGCTCCACACTCTTTCCAATGATGTTTACTTCAAGTTTTCAAAATAAAAAAAAACAGTATACCCAATAGACAAAGCTAATGGATATACTGCCTTTGCAAAATATCATGAAGGGTTCTCTTTTACGAGAACTCAGTCAGATAGCGTGAAGATTTTTAAGCGAGAGGTCAAGAATTGGAGCAGAGTGGGTGAGTGCTCCGCTTGAAATGTAGTCAACGCCAATGTTGGTTAGCTTAGCTACATTCTCCTTTGTAACATTTCCTGAACATTCTGTTTCTGCTCTGCCGTCAATAATTGCAATAGCTTCTTTCATCATTTCAATAGACATATTGTCCAGCATGATGATATCCGCTCCGGCGTCAGCTGCCTCTCTTACCATATCGAGATTTTCAACCTCAACCTCGATTTTTCTTACGAACGGTGCATATTCTTTTGCCATTTCAATAGCTCTTTTTACGCTGCCTGCTGCACCAATGTGATTATCTTTAAGCAGCACACCGTCAGACAAATTATATCTGTGATTGTGACCGCCTCCAACCTTTACAGCGTATTTCTCAAATATTCTCATGTTTGGAGTTGTTTTTCTAGTGTCAAGAAGTTTAGTCTTGCTGCCCTCAAAAAGCTGAGCTACTTCGTTTGTGTAGGTGGCAATGCCGCTCATTCTCTGCAAGTAATTGAGCGCGGTGCGTTCGCCTGAAAGCAGCACACGTATATCTCCCGTAACAGTTCCAACAAGATCCTTGTTCTTTACTCTGTCACCGTCATTGAAGAATAGCTCTACTCTTACGTTGCTGTCAAGCAGCTCAAAAACTCTTTTAAATACATGAAGTCCGCATATAATACCGTCCTGCTTTGCAATCAGGTCAACTGTGCCCTCTTGATAGCGCGGCATAACAGCATTAGTTGATACGTCTTCGCTTGATATATCTTCTCTCAGAGCCGAAAGAATAAGTTCGTCGGCATTGAGTGTCATTGTAATTTTATTGTACATTTTGGATATTCTCCTTTGCTTTCTCGATTTCACTTCTCATTGTGCTTACGTAATCCTCTCTGAGAAGGAAATAATCTGCTTTTGTTTTCAGACGGTCTTCGTATTTCTTGATGATTTCATCATCGGCAGTATTGTCAAGATTGTTTTCCGTGATATGCTTTGCTGCGCGTTTCGCAAATACTAGGCTCTCCAAAAGTGAGTTGCTTGCCAAACGGTTCTTTCCGTGAACGCCGTTGCAGCTTGCTTCGCCGACAGCATACAGATTTTCACAAGAAGTCTTGCTGTTGGAATCAACCCAAACGCCGCCCATAAAATAATGCTGTGCCGGCACAACGGGAATGCAATCCTTAGTAACATCGTAGCCTGCCTCAAGACAGTGCTTGTAAATGTTGGGGAAGTGCTTCTTGATTTCCTCTTCATCTATGTTTTTTAGCGAAAGCCAAACGTGCGGCGTGCCGTCTTTTTTCATTTGCTCACGGATTGCGGCAGTCACAACATCTCTCGGCTGAAGCTCGTCTGTAAATCGCTCGCCGTCTTTGTTAAGAAGCACAGCGCCCTCTCCGCGAACTGATTCGGAAATGAGAAAGCGTCTGCCTCTTGTGGACGCATAGAGTGTGGTGGGGTGGATTTGCACATAGTCTATGTGTTCAAGCTTAATGTTATGTTCCATACAAACGCCCAGTGCATCGCCTGTAAGATGACGGTAATTTGTGGAGTGCACGTAAAGACCGCCCACACCGCCTGTAGCGATAACAGTTTCACAAGCGAAGATATTATAAAAATGATTATCTTCATCTTTTGCAACAACGCCTAAGCAGTTGTTGTTTTCGACTATAAGATCAATCATAGCGTTATGTTCGAGAATAGTAATATTATCACGAAGCTTTGCGGCAGCAAGCAGCTTTGAGGTGATTTCCTTTCCGGTAACGTCCTTGTGGAAGAGAATTCTCGGAGTAGAGTGAGCGCCCTCTCTCGTGTAGAGAAATTCGCCGCCGTTCTTCTCAAATTCCACACCGAAGCCGACAAGATCATTAATAATCTCACGAGATGATCTAATCATGATTTCAACAGATTCACGGCGGTTTTCGTAATGACCAGCTTTAAGCGTATCCTCAAAATAGCTGTCGTAGTCGCTTTCGTCCTTTAGCACACAAATTCCGCCCTGTGCAAGAAAGGAGTCGCTGTTCTCGCAGATATCTTTTGTGATAATCAAAACGTTTTTACAGCTCGGCAGATTCAATGCACAAAAAAGTCCGCCAACTCCCGATCCAATGATTAAAACATCTGTTTCCTTCATAATTCAATTCCCCAGTAGCCCTATAATAGCTGTTTTTTTAACACACCCACAACTTATTGCCGCTGAATTACAGCTTTACACAAAATGTTTAAATTGTGGATAATGTTTATTTTAGTAAAGAAAAACATTATACTTATTTCAGTATACCACATATTGGCGTGCGATACAAGTTTATTTTTAAAATTAAACGAATTAAACATAAATATTTTTCTTTCACAGCTTAAATTAGTGTACTATTGCTATGGCGTCAATAATTATTAATCATATTCAATAAAGGCAACGTCTTGAAATTCAGAAATATGCTCGTTGATGTACTCACTGAGAATTACCGAATATATTTCCGCAAACTGTTCGTATCCCACCGCAGTGTAGTGACCGTGCCAAAAATCAGCCTGTAGAGTTTCCGACTCGTACAAATCCATATATTCAACGAGGTCAATGCAGTGAACGGGGTATTTATTCTTATACGTTTCGACAATATCACGAACAGCCTGATTATAATCAAAGTAGCTTTCATCTGCTCTCGGACAGGTGTTTACAAAGATTTTAGCATCGGGGCTGATTGCATTAAGCTCTCTGATAATTTTTGACATACCGCCGTAGTAGGTATCTTTGTCTGTACCGATATCGGCAACAGTACCCAGTTCTACGTGATTTTTTACAGAAACATCGTTAATCATCAATCCAATGACATACGCCTGAGATTTTCCAAGATTTTTAGCAGCCGGCAAACCTCGTGAATGAACCTGCCAAGTAAGAACATTGCAGCCGCTGCAGCCGCAGTTGTACCAATCGTTTCCGGTGAGAGTAGACATATAGTGCGGCCATGCGTAGTCCTCGTTGATTTTATGAGCTACTCCGTCAGCGTCTGCAATAAAGCCGGCTGTATAGCTGTCGCCGCAGCAAACAACCTTTTTAAAGATATTGCAGGTAGATGTGTTAGGCTGGGGAGTATTGTCATCGGAAGAAGATGATGTATTTGAAGATTCGTTTTTGCTTTCGGTAGGTGTGTAAATATAAACATCGGTGTCGTTTGCGCCGTCCAGAAATTCCGATTGAGAATATGTATCGGTCGAATCTGAATTTGAAGATGATTCTTTATCGGCGTCTGAGTCGGTTTCATTGTCTTTGCTGTCCGAAGAACAGGCGGCAAAACTAAGAGCCATAACCGCCGCAAGAAAAATTGAAACTACTTTTTTCATTTTGTAAATATTCCTTTCTCATTCTTAAAACTTGGTTTGACCGACAAAAGTCAAAATTCAGAAACTCGTTCGTCATCATGCACAATAAACAATTGATTTTCAAGTTAACCTCAAAAGAAAAATAGGACTTTGGGGGCACTTTTCGAGTTTTTTATTGTTCATTTTACCGAATCCCATTTTGAAAAGGTACTTTTGTCAGTCTAACCAAACTTTTATACATTTCTTTTCTTGAAAAATAGTTGTTTAGATTTACGTTATATCGAGTCGTACAGCTCCTTTATTTTAGCGGCTGTGAGGTCAATCTTCCGTCTGTCAACTGAGATAATACCTGCTGAACAGGTATTGCTGTCAACAACCATTACCGTATCGGCAAAGCGTAGACCTAAGTCAATGCTTTTAGTAAACATAAGCATTGAAAGCTTGCTGTTATTCTTTACATTTTCAAGAAGCTTTAGCTCGGACTCACGGACTTCCGATTCTAAATTTGCATACGGTTCGTCAATCACTAAAAGCTCATGAGAACACATATACGCATTAAATACCGCCGCTCTTTTAATTAAATTGTCGGGCAGCAGTGAAACTGTCTTTTCACCGTAATCAGAAAGCTCAAACGCAGAAAGCTCTTTTTGAATAAGCGCAGAAGCCATTTTTCTGGAAAGTCCTCTCTTCACAACAGGTGCGGCGGCAAAATCTGAAACGCTTTTAGTTTTTGGAATATCGGGATTTTTATGAACAACCCCGAAGTTATTCTTAACTCCCGTAACGTCATTGCTCTTAAAGAACACTTTGCCCTTATCGCTTTTTTTCACGCCTTTCAGAATATCGCACAGAAGCTCAATAGCCGCATCGTTCTTATACAGAACCGCCATGCTCTCTCCGATAGGAAGAATAATGTTCAATCGGTCAATCGTGGTATTTTTTTCCTTCTTACACAGATTGGAAATTTCTAAAATAGGAGCTGCAATTTTCTTCATAAATCAATCACTCGTTAAAAAAATTTTAATTTTTAAATTACACACACTATAACTTTACTACAGTTTGAGAAAAATGTCAAATGAAAGATTACTTTGATTTTAAGCAATAAAAAATAATTGTAGCATTTTAACAAAACCCTCTTGTATTAAAGTGTGCTTTCGTGATATGATATAAATGTGTTCGCAAAATTTAAGCTTGAAAAAGTTATTTTTCTCAAACGAAAAAATATTTGACCAAAAAGAATTCAATTCTACAAAATTTAACATAAAATGTAAATATGAGTTGGTTGTATAATTTCTTGACAAATGATATAATAAAAAGGTATAAAGGATGGAGATGTATTTGTGAGTGAAGGACTAAAACAGCTCAGGAATATGATGCGTATGACTCAGGAGGAGCTGGCAGAAAAAATGAATGTGTCACGCCAAACAGTGGCAAAGTGGGAGAATGGAGAGAGTGTACCCGATGTTGTCAAATGCAGTGAGCTTTCAAAAATTTTCAATCTAAGTCTTGACGATATAGCTTCTTTCTTTATTAACAAGGGCGAGGATAAGCGCCGAAGCCCCAAGAATAAATTTTTCTTTGGTACGTGTGTAATTCACAGCAACAAAATTGAATTGCCTGAAACAGCTTTAAAACAATTTGACCTCAACAACGGCGATGAACTTCTTCTAATAGGAGATACTGCTCAGGGGCTTGCGCTAGTATCTAAAACAGGCTTTGCGGCGTTTGCATCGCAAGTACTCAATTCATCTGTTTTTGGCGGTGATTTCATTGTTCTAAATAACAGCGGCAATGCTGAAAATAAAAAAGCAGAGAAGAATAATCCTAGACATCACGAGGGACAGTAATAGTTGTTATTACAAAACGCAGCGGTGATAATTATATTTGGTATAATAAATATTTAATAATGATATATAAAAATCAATCGGAGTATTCGGCATAATTGCCTGATAGTCCGATTGCTTTTGTAATGTGCTTTGGTTATAAAACAACTGCCAACGGCAGACGAAATACGCACACCGACTTTTTTGAGTTTGGTGACTTCACCGCCTGCTTCAAAATTTGTCCCTAAGGAGAGGTCAACGAAATCTCCGGCACTGCCTTCTTTTGTCCGTTAATTTATTTGGATTGCTATAATCAGTTTTTGAAATTACTTTGTATTTACAATGAATAATGATTCCAAAATTAATGGATATACAAACACACCGGTGTTTCTCTCTGTGAAAGGAGAAACACCGGCTTTTATTTGAAACAATTTATTATAGAATCACTATTCACAACT
>CACYEJ010000391.1 GCA_902773395.1 uncultured Ruminococcus sp. | reverse complement strand
GAGAACGAATCCTCAAGCGGCGTCATTTTGTAGAGCTTCTGCATAAGTAAATCGGGATCTACGCCACGTTTCAAGTCAATCGTAATTTTCAAGCCGTCAATACCGGTTTCGTCACGGACATCGGAAATCTCCTTGATTTTTCCGGCTTTTACAATTTCGATAATTTTTTCGATAATCGCTTCGCAGGTTGTTGTGGGCGGAATACTCAGCACATCTATACAGTTGGCGTCGCTGTCGTATTTGTAAGTACCTCTTACCTTAAAGCTGCCTCTTCCGGTTTCGTAAATCTGCCTGAGCACATTCGCATCATAGATAATTTGACCGCCGCCAATAAAATCCGGTGCCGGCAGAGTAGACATAACATCGTGTTTTTTATCCTTGATAAGAGCAATTGTCGTTTCGCAAAGCTCTCTTAGATTGAACGAGCAAATTGAACTTGCCATACCTACGGCAATACCGGTATTGGCATTCACGAGCACAGACGGAAAGGTAGCCGGCAGCAGAGTCGGCTCTTTGAGAGTGTTGTCGTAATTGTCTACAAAGTCAACAGTATCCTTGTCGATATCCTTAAAAAGCTCATTGCAGATAGTGTCAAGTTTTGCCTCGGTATATCTTGAAGCCGCCCAAGCCATATCACGGCTATAGAATTTTCCGAAGTTTCCCTTGCTGTCAACGTAAGGGTGAAGCAGTGCCTCGTAGCCACGGCTCAGGCGTACCATAGTATCGTATATTGCCGAATCGCCGTGCGGATTCAGTTTCATTGTCTGACCAACGATATTTGCAGATTTCGTTCTTGTCGAACCGAGCAGACCCATTTTATACATCGTATATAACAGCTTTCTGTGAGAGGGTTTGAAGCCGTCTATCTCCGGTATAGCTCTTGACAAAATTACGCTCATTGCATAAGGCATATAATTCTCTTTAATCGTGCTAACAATCTCCTGATTGACAACCTCGCCTGCACCTTTGATTACACCTTTCATTGTCGGCTGTGACGATGTAGTTTTTTCACGTTTTTTTCTAGCCATATTCATTCCCCTCCTTTCCGCATCAGCTTACGTCGAGATTATCTATATAATCCGCACCATACTTGACTATGTAATCCTTTCTTCCGCTAAGATTATCGCCAAGCAGGATATCGAATATCTCAGCCGTTGCCTCAGCATCATCAGGCATCACCTTGATAAGGCGTCTGGTTTTCGGATTCATCGTAGTCAAGTTCATCATATCAGGTTCGTTTTCGCCAAGACCTTTTGAACGCTGAACTGTAAATTTTTCTTTTCCGATTTCTTTAATGTACTCGTCCTTTTCCTGTTCGGTGTAAGCAAAGTAAATCTGATTTTTTGAGGTAATCTCATACAGCGGCGACTCTGCTATAAACACCTTGCCCTCTTTAATCAAAGTAGGAGTAAGCCTGTAAAGCATCGTAAGCAGCAAAGTTCTTATCTGAAAGCCGTCAACATCGGCATCTGTACAGAGAATAATTTTATTCCACCTAAGAAGATTAATGTCAAAAAGAGATAAGCTCTTGTTGGATTTTGAGTTTGTTTCAACGCCGCAGCCAAGCACCTTTAACAAATCGGTAATAATTTCGCTTTTAAAAATCTTGTCGTAATCGGCTTTCAGGCAGTTGAGAATCTTTCCACGAATTGGCATAATTGCCTGAAAATCGGGGTTTCTCGCCTGCTTACAAGCCCCTAAAGCCGAGTCGCCCTCCACGATAAACAACTCTCTCTGAGATGTGTCCTTACTGCGGCAGTCAACGAATTTCGCCACACGGCTAGTCATATCCATATTGCTGGAGAGAGTTTTTTTGATATCAAGACGAGTTTTCTCGGCTCTCTCACGGCTGCGTTTATTCACAAGCACCTGACCGGCAACCTTCTCGGCTTCGAGAGGATTTTCGATAAAGTAAATCTCCAGCTGATGACGCAGCACTTCGACAAGAGCGTCCTGAATACCCTTGTTGTTGATAGCCTTTTTTGTCTGGTTCTCGTATGACGTGACGCTCGAAAAAGAGGATATCACAATAACAAGACATTCCTCAACATCATTGAATTTAATTTTGCTTTCGCCCTTATTGTACTTACTGTTCTGCTTCAGGTACGAATCAATCTGATAGACGAAAGCATTTTTAACAGCTGCCTCATGAGCTCCGCCATGCTCCAGCCAGCTTGAATTATGGTAGAACTCCTGCGTCTTGACCTTATTGGAGAAAGCAAGAGCAATATTCATTTTAGCCTTGTACTCAGGTTTGTCGGCTCTGTCACGCACCATTCTCTCAGCCTGCCACGACTGAACGCCTGTAAGACCGTCCTCGCCCACAATTTCCTTTACGTGGTCAACAATACCGTTCTCGTACATAAACTCAGAGGTGTCGAAGTCTTTACCGTTCTGCACACGGAAAATAAACTTAATACCGGCATTTACAATTGCCTGACGCCGAATGATATCGAGAAAATACTCGGTAGGAATATCAATATCCGTAAACACCTCAAGGTCGGGACGCCAGCGGATTTTAGTACCGGTATCTCTTTTATCGTAAGACTTTTTTTTCAAGCCGCCGACATTCTCGCCCTTTTCAAAATTTAGGGTGTAGCGTTTTTTGTCACGGCGGATATCAACCTCCATATACTCTGAAGAATACTGTGTGGAACAAAGACCCAAGCCGTTAAGTCCGAGGGAATACTCATAGTTTTCGCCCTCGCTGTTGTTGTACTTGCCGCCGGCGTAAAGCTCGCAAAACACAAGCTCCCAGTTATAGCGTTCCTCGCCCTTATTATAGTCAACGGGGATACCCCTGCCGTGGTCCTCCACTTCGATTGATTTATCTGAATAATAGGTAACTGTGATAGAATTTCCGTAGCCCTCTCTTGCCTCGTCGATAGAGTTGGAGAGAATCTCGAAGAATGAATGTTCACAGCCCTCTAGTCCGTCCGAGCCGAAAATTACCGCAGGTCTTTTTCTTACTCTGTCGGCACCTTTCAACGAAACTATGCTTTCGTTATCATACTCAGGTTTCTTTTTTCTAGCCATTTCTTTTGTCCTTTTCTAAATATCTGTATGATAAACTTTATTTGCAGCTAAATCAAGTTTATTTACTATTTTTCAGCTTGTTAATTTTATCCCTTAAAAATGCTGCATGCTCAAATTCAAGCAGCTTTGCCGCAGCCTTCATTTCCTTTGTAAGCTGCTCAATAAGCTGCCTCTTCTCCTCGGCATTAAGTCGTTTTTTGGGCTTCTTATCGTCATCGGCATGAGTGGAAATTTCAAGCACATCGCTTACCTTTTTGATGATAGTTTTCGGAATAATACCGTGCTGTTCGTTATACTTCATCTGAATTTCACGGCGGCGTGCAGTTTCCGTTAAAGCCTTTTCCATTGAGGGGGTTACGCTGTCCGCATACATAATAACCTCGCCCTCGCTGTTTCGTGCGGCACGTCCGACAGTCTGAATCAAACTTCTTTCACTTCTCAGGAAGCCCTCCTTATCAGCGTCCAGAATAGCCACCAACGCCACCTCTGGAATATCAAGACCCTCTCGCAAAAGGTTAATACCCACCAGCACATCAAATTCGCCTAGACGCAAACCTCTGATAATTTCCATACGTTCAACTGTGTCGATGTCGTGGTGCATATAGCGAACCTTAATACCCATTGTTTCAAAGTAGTTCGTCAAATCCTCAGCCATTTTCTTAGTAAGGGTAGTGACAAGTGTTCTGAAACCCTTAGCGGTACGTGCGTTAATCTCGGAGATAAGGTCGTCAATCTGCCCCTCGGTCGGACGCACTGAGATTTCAGGGTCAAGAAGTCCGGTAGGGCGAATTACCTGCTCGGCAATGAGGGAGCTTTTTTCAAGCTCAAAGTCACCGGGTGTAGCCGAAACGAAAACAGCCTGATTTATTTTACTGTAAAATTCGTCAAAATTCAAGGGTCGGTTATCGAAAGCTGAGGGAAGCCGAAAGCCGTATTCAATCAAGTTAGCTTTACGAGCATGGTCGCCTGCGTACATACCACGAACCTGAGGAAGAGTTACGTGCGACTCGTCCACAAACAGCAGAAAATCCTCCGGAAAGTAGTCAAGAAGAGTATACGGCATACTTCCTGCCGGTCTGCCCGAAAGAACTCTGGAATAATTTTCGATACCGGAACAAAAGCCGATTTCGAGAAGCGACTCAATATCGTATCGAGTACGCTGTTCGATACGCTGAGCTTCCAGCAGCTTGCCCTCGTTTTTGAAATACTCAAGCCGCTGCTCCAGTTCACGTTCTATTTCTTTAACAGCAGTCTGCATTTTGTCGTGCGGCACGATATAATGTGACGCAGGATAAATAGCAGCATGACGCAAATTAGCGATAAGCTCGCCTGTGAGGGGATTTATCTCGCTAATCCGGTCAATCTCATCACCGAAGAATTCAACTCGAATTACATTATCGCCGCTTGCCGCCGGAAAGATTTCTACAACATCTCCACGAACACGAAACTTATTTCTCACAAAATTGATATCGTTTCGTTCATACTGCAATTCAACAAGCTTTTTAAGAAGCTCCTCTCTTGATTTCTCCATACCGGGTCTGAGGGAAATAACCATAGTTCGGTAGTCTATCGGGTTACCCAAGCTGTAAATGCAGGACACGCTTGCAACGATGATAACATCTCTGCGTTCTGAAAGTGCAAGTGTAGCGCTATGGCGGAGCTTGTCTATCTCGTCATTGATAGAAGAATCCTTTTCTATATAAGTATCGGTAGAAGCAATATAAGCCTCCGGCTGATAGTAGTCGTAATAAGACACGAAGTACTCCACGGCGTTCTCAGGAAAAAACTCCTTAAACTCGCTGCAAAGCTGTGCCGCAAGCGTTTTGTTATGAGCAAGCACAAGGGTAGGACGGTTAAGTCTAGCAATAACATTTGCCATAGTAAAAGTTTTACCAGAACCGGTAACTCCAAGCAAAGTCTGCTCCTTGCTGCCGCTTTCAATGCTTTTTACAATTGCGTCAATAGCCTGAGGCTGGTCGCCTGTCGGTTGATAATCTGATTTTAACTTGAAACAACTATCGGACACAAATTTCACATCGCTTTCAATAAATTTAAAAACAGCTATATGTTTTTTATTATACCATAATATTATTAGAATTGCAAACAGTAAAAAATCATATCAAAGTCGTGTTTTTAAGCATATAAAAACATAAAGCGGAAGTTCAAAGACTCCCACTTTAAATTTAAAAATTAATAGAAACAAAAAATTACAGTGTGTAAAAACCAAATCCGGCAATCATGAGCATTGTGCCGCAAAATCTGTAATGTGCCAATCGGCTGCGTTCGATTTTATGCTCATAGATTTCAT
>CACYEJ010000390.1 GCA_902773395.1 uncultured Ruminococcus sp. | reverse complement strand
CCTGTTTGCGTGGTGTATGAGGCTGCAGCAGCGGCGGTGTGTGCAATTATTGTGGCTGCTTCGCTGGCGTTGTGCTTGGTGTGCGCTGTGGGCGGCGTGGTGTCGTTTGTGTCGGTTGTGCTTAATAAGGGCTTTATTCTGCTGGGGATTGGTGCGGTGATTCTTACGTTTGCGTTTGTCATGCTTTTTATGCTTGCCGTGAACTTTACAGTGAGCGCTGTGAAGCTTTTCCCTCGCTATATGGGGCGTGTTCTTGCCAATCGCTCAGGGAGGAGCAAATAAATGAAAAAGCTGTTTACTCTGTTTTATATTGCGCTTGCCGTAGGATTGGTTTTTGCTGTTACAGGCGGTATAATTGTTCATAGGGCTGATGTCAATATGGGGCAGATTTACGAGATTATCGAGGAGAATTTGCAGTTCGGCGATAAGAATTATGAGTTTGAAAAAAGTGATTTCCCCGACTTGACAAGCGGCGCTGCTTTCACAAAGGATAAAACTGTTTACTATCCGCTTAATGAATTTCACACTTTGGAGATTTATGCTGAAAAATGTGCGGTGAACTTTAAGCCGACAACTTCCGATGATATGAAAATCTATATTGATTGTCCCGAAAAGCTTTTGAATAAGGTGTTTCTCCATACGGCTGCGAGAAACGGTTCGCTGTATGTTATTACCAATTGGACGGACGAAACAGCCGCCGCTAACGGTGTGGCTGTTACTATAGAGATACCCGAAGATTACAAGGGCGGTTATTCCGTGAATACCAACAAGTGTACCGTTGATTTGGGCGATATTGACAGTTCAATGGATATCTCCTTTAATCTGCTCGATACTACCGTTAAATCCGGAAAGCTCACCGCCGGAGATTTTACATTTGAAATGTGCAGTACTTTATTTAACTCGGAAAGCATTTTTTCGAGAGGAAGTATTGACATTTCCGCAGAATCGACTACAATGAATATTGACCGTCTTAATTCGACATATATAAAGCTGCTTTCCTCAAGCGGTACTTATAATTTAAAAAACATAACAGGCGGCTTGACTGCCGATATGCAGACGTCTACCCTTAATCTGGATTTTAACACGGTAAAGGGAAATGTGAGCGTGACCTCAGAAACAGGAAGCGTGAATGTTGTCATTCCGCATAATGCCCCTGTTTCGCTTCACCATGAGGAGAGCTACTCTTCATTTAAGGAAAATGTCAAGTGGACGGATAAAAATTCTACAAATAAAAATTATCGTTATATTATTGATACAAACGTGAGATTCAGTTTAGTGACATTGAGCGAGAAAAAATAATATCTAACGAAGCATAAGAGAAATTACGGAGGCTTTTAAATTATGAATATAGTTGTTCTTGCAGGCGGTCTTAGCACCGAACGTGACGTATCTATTACATCGGGCAAAATGGTAGCAGGCGCTTTGAGAAAGCGTGGACATAGGGTTGTTTTGCTTGATGTGTTTATGGGCTATGAGCATGACGAGTGTGATATTAACGCGCTCTTTGAAGAGGGCTATGACTTTACGGAGAACTTGGGCGTGCGTGAGATGATTCCTGATTTGAAAAAAATCAAGGCTCAAAGACGTGATAAGTCGGAACGCTTCTTAGGCGAGCATGTAGAGGATATCTGTCGTTATGCTGATATTTGTTTCCTTGCTCTCCACGGCGAAAACGGCGAAAACGGCAGATTGCAGGCTACCTTTGACTTGCTTGGCATTAAGTATACAGGCAGCGGATATCTCGGAAGTGCTGTAGCTATGAATAAGGGTATTACAAAAAGTATCTTTTTGAATCACGGAGTAGGCACACCGGCAGGCGAGTGCTTTAAGCCGGAGGATAAGAACAACGGCAGATTGGCTCAGTGGAACGTTTTCCCCTGCGTTGTAAAGCCCTGCTCAGGCGGCAGCAGCGTTGGTGTGTCGATTGTGGAAAACAAGGCGGATTTCATCAAGGCTATGGACGAAGCGTTTGTGTTTGAAACTGAGGTTCTCGTTGAGCAGTATATCAAGGGAAGAGAATTTTCAATCGGAGTTATTGACGGCAAGGCTCTCCCGATTATTGAGATTATCCCCAAAGAGGGTTTCTATGATTACGTAAATAAATATCAGAGCGGCAAGACAGACGAGGTTTGTCCGGCAGAGCTTGACGAAGAAACTACTAAGCGTTTGCAGAATGAAGCCGAAAAAGCGTACAAGGCGTTGCAGCTTGAAGCATACGGCAGAGTTGATTTTCTGCTTGACAGCGAGGGCAGAAGCTATGCTCTTGAAGCGAATACTCTTCCCGGCATGACTAGTGCAAGTCTTATTCCTCAGGAGGCTGCTGCAATTGGCATTGGCTATGAGGAGCTTTGCGATAAAATTGTAGAAGTGTCACTCAGAAAGTATGGTGAGTAATAATGAAACCGTTTACATTGGGAGAGATTGCAGAGGCTTGCGGCGGTCAATATATCGGCGATAAGTCGAAGCTTACGGCGACTGTAAAGAATGTTGTGATAGACAGCAGGTTGGTTGAAGAGGGTTCGCTCTTCGTTGCGATTAAGGGCGAACGAACAGACGGTCATCTGTATATTAATAAAGCATACGAGCAGGGAGCTTTGTGCGTGTTGAGCGAGCAGGTGCAGTCTGTGGATTATCCGTATATTCTTGTGCGTTCGAGCGAGCAGGCAATAAAGGATATTGCGGAGTACTATAGAAGTCTGTTTTGTAATATCGAGGTAGTAGGTATTACAGGCAGCGTTGGCAAAACCAGCACAAAAGAGATGATTGCTGCTGTTTTGAGTCAAGAATTTACTGTACATAAAACAAAGGGCAATTTTAACAATGAGCTTGGTGTTCCTCTCACGCTGCTGTCAATGCCTGAGGATACGGAGATAGCAGTTGTTGAAATGGGTATAAGTGATTTTGGTGAGATGACACGTCTTAGCAAAATGGTAAGACCTACCGTATGTGTGCTTACAAATATCGGCTGCTGTCATTTGGAGAATCTTAAAGACCGTGACGGCGTGCTTAAAGCGAAAACCGAGATGTTCAGCTACAAGGAAGATGACGCTCTGATTTTTGTGAACGGCGATGACGATAAACTGGCAACACTCAAAAATGTAACGGCAACCTACGGACTTGGCACTCAGAACGACTACTACGCCGAAAATATAGAGAACAGCGGCGAAAACAGTGTTGCCTGTACAATTTGCTTTGACGGAAAAAAGCTTGATGTAACTATTCCGGCACTTGGTAATTACATGGCGGCAAATGCTCTTTGTGCAGCGGCAGTAGGCAAAGCTATGAACATGAGTGACGAAAGCATTGTAAAGGGTATTGCGAGCTACACTACAGTAGGCAGCCGTGCGAACCTGATTTCAACTGAGCTGTTCAGGATAATTGACGACTGCTACAACGCTA
Organism: uncultured Ruminococcus sp.; assembly: GCA_902773395.1. Next base: position 5,426 of record CACYEJ010000390.1, on the reverse strand, counting down.
ACCCGACTTCCGTAAAGGCAGCATTGGAAACACTGTGCAACATTAAGGGCGGCAGAAAGGTAGCTGTGCTTGGCGACATGAAGGAGCTGGGAGAGAATGAGATTGCTCTTCACAAGGAAGTAGGCGAGTTTGCGGTTAAATGCGGTGTAGATGTGATTGTTACGATTGGTGAGCTTGCAAAGCACATTGGCGACTGTGCAGGGGAGATTGAAAGACATCATTTTGAAACAGTTGAGCAGGCAGCGGAGGAGATTGACGCTGTTCTTCACAAGGGAGATGTTATACTTGTGAAGGCTTCGCACTCAATGCACTTTGAGAAGATAGTTGATTTGTTAAAGAATCTTTAAAGAGTTAGCATATAAAGTTTTGATCAAACTTTTTCAAAAGTTTGCGGGTCTGGGCAGAGCCCAGTCGCTGACGAAACAAATTAGCGTAGAAAAACAAACTACCCTCAGCGAAACTAGACAAACTATGTTAGAGTAAGTATCAAAAAAAGCAATCACTATAACAATATGTTTTCCTTACCAAGCAAAACAGGCAAGAGCTTGCGAATTGCCGGACGGAGAAAGACAAGCTGCAAATCTTATTTTTAAATATTATTATATTATTATATTATTATAATAATCACTTGTCTGAATGTGTATTGCGGCATATTTGAAAATCCGGTTTAATCAAAAACATCTTTCTGCGAGGGTTGAGATAGTTTTAGCCGTTTTTCAGAAATCTCTATATATTATATATTTTTATTTTTTCTATATAAATGTTTAGAAAAAACCTCAAACCCTCGCACTCAAATTTTATTATCACAAAGAGTTAATTAATTTTAATCAGAATTAAAGCTGTACGGTTTTAAATATGCTCTATTGCGGAGTGTTGAAACTCTTAGTCAGAAGTAGGAGCTGTACGGGTTAATATTATTATATCAGGAGAATTGAAAAAATGAAAGACGAAACTAAATGCCTTCATGCAGGCTATCACCCGAAAAATTCCGAACCGAGAGTAGTACCTATTGTTCAGAGTACCACTTATGTGTACGATTCAACAGAAGAGGTTGCTTCCGTATTTGACGAACCCACCAAATCTCTGATTTACTCACGTTTTGCAAACCCAACGGTTATGGCTGTTGAACAGAAGATTGCCGAGCTGGAGGGCGGTGTCGGAGCTATGTGTACTTCGTCAGGTCAGGCTGCAACGCTTATGTCAATCCTTAATATTTGTCAGGCAGGCGACAGCTTTATCAGTGTGAGCGAGGTGTACGGCGGAACGATTAACCTGTTTGCGTTTACACTTAAAAAGCTGGGAATTGAGTGTATCTTCGTTTCTACAAAGGACGATGAGGAAACTATTGAAAAGGCTTTCAAGCCAAATACAAAAGCTGTGTTCGGCGAAACAATCGCTAATCCGGCATTGACTGTATTTGATATAGAAAAGTTTGCGAAAGCTGCGCATAGACATAATGTTCCGCTGATTGTTGACAACACGTTTGCTACTCCTATTCTCTGCAAGCCGTTTGAGTTTGGCGCAGATATTGTTACTCACTCTACATCAAAGTATATGGACGGTCACGCTGTACAGTGCGGCGGCGTTATCGTTGACAGCGGCAACTTCGATTGGAAAAGTGGAAACTTCCCTGAGCTTACAACCCCTGATGAGTCTTATCACGGAATTGTTTATACAGACGTTTACGGCAAGGCTGCGTATATAATCAAGGCTAGAATGCAGCTAATGCGTGATTTCGGAGCATATCCGGCTGCACATTCGGCTTTCCTTTTGAACCTCGGACTTGAAACACTCGCTGTTAGAATGAAGAACTATTGCGAAAATGCGTTGACCGTTGCGAAGTATCTTGAGGGCAACAGACACGTTGAGAGTGTAACCTATCCGGGGCTTGAGAGCGATGAAAATCATGCTTTGGCTGAGAAGTATCTGAAAGGTTCGAGCGGTGTTATTTCGTTTGTTATCAAGGGTGGCAGAGAAACTGCAATGAAGTTTATGGATTCTCTGGAGCTTGCTTCAAACGAGGTGCATGTGGCTGATATCAGAACTTGTGTGCTGCACCCAGCAAGCGAAACTCATAGACAGCTTACTGATGAGCAGCTTGTTGCGGCTGGTATTGAAGCCGGTATGGTAAGATTTTCGGTTGGTCTTGAAAATGTTGACGATATTCTTGCAGACCTCGACAAGGCTTTTGCAGTTCTGGATTAATAATATTATTAAATAGAAATTTGTATTATCAATAATGCAGGAGATAGAATACTATGGCACGAATAACAATGGACGATTTGAATAGGATCGATAAAAATAGAAATAGCATTCACAGTACAGTCAAAGCTACATATACGGTTTTTACAAACGGAGGAAAACAATATTTCCAAATAGATACATATGGTACCTCTGCAAGAAAATTTAATGATAGTGTTAGTCAATCAATACAAATTGATAGGGATACTGCTGTAGCATTAATAGATATATTGAAGAATGCCTTCGATATTAAATAAATTTTACTGTACTTTGATTTTAGATTTATCGATTGTATAAAACAAACGGCAGCTTTTGTTTAATAAAAAAGCTGTCGTTATTTGTTTGTATTTGTCCGATACAGGGAATTTTGAATTTTAAAAATGATAGAGATGAATATGAAGGCATTACAAAGAAAAACGAAGGAAATCAAAGAAAAACAAACATATTTTAAATTTTTGCATGCAGCAGCAATAATTCTATTACAACAAAATAACGCCGTTTGCAGAACACATTCAAATATATACGTATAGCTGAATTATTCAGTTATTAACAATTAATTGTATTGACGAATTTCTTTTGATGTATTATACTATAAGTATATTTAATATCAGCATAGGGAGAAACTATGCGGGACGAATATCAAAAAAAGGAGTATATGGATATGAGTACATTTTCAATTGTTACAGATACAGGCTGCGATATGCCGGCAGCTTTGGCTGAAAAGCTCGGTGTAAGTGCCGTTCCACTAAAGGTAATTATTGGCGGAAAAACTATTACAAGCTCGCTTAGTAAGCTTGACGTAGGCAATCAAAGCTTTTACGATTTGCTCAGAAACGGCGTTGATGTTAAGACAGCTTCTCCGTCAATAGACGATTTTTTGCGTTATTTCAGAAAGGAGCTTGACCGTGGCAAGGATATCTTGTATATTGGATTTTCTTCTGGTCTGAGCGGCTCTTATAATGTCGGCAGGATTGCCGCTGATGAGCTTGCTGATGAGTACCCCGAAAGACAAATTCTCACTGTAGATAGTCTTTGCGGTTCAATGGGATTGTCGCTGCTGATTTATTACTGCGTTCAGAAACAGCGTGAGGGCGCTTCATTAGAGGAAACATACCAGTATGCGGAGAGTATTAAATTAAATGTGTGTACGTGGATTGCCCTTGATGATTTGAAGCATTTGAGAAAGGGCGGACGAATTTCTTCGACTGCCGCTGTTGTCGGCTCGGTTATGAATATTAAGCCTGTTCTCAAGCTCAATGATGACGGTAAGGCTGAAGTTGCCTACAAAGCAAGAGGAAGAAAGCTCGCCATTGCTAAGCTTGTTGAACAGATGAGCCAGAATTATGACCCTGAGAACAATCATATAGTTTTTATCAATCACGCTGATTGTCCGGAAGATGCAGACCTGCTTGCACGTTCGGTTACTAAAAATTTCGGTATTACAGATTTTGTTATATCTGATATCGGACCTGTTCTCGGTACGCATTCCGGTCCGGGTGCAGTTGTGCTTTACTTTATGGGTAAGCAGAGATAATTACACAATCGCCATTACGGTTAGCATTTCTTCAAGCTTGCTGTAGATTGAGCCGAGGTCATCATCGGGGAGTGGATTTTCACCTAAACCAATTTCAACGGTGAATGCCGGTAGGTGCAGCTCTTCAATAATCCAATCCTTTAATCCGCCGCCTACCGCTGTTCCAGTAGGTTCGGAGAGTGTGTAGCCGCTTAGCTTCTCCATTACGGCTGCAAGCTCATAGCTGCGGCTGGGCGTGTTGCTGCCAAATGTGTAGTAGATTTCTTCGCCTTGACTGTGAAAGACGATTGCATGGCGGATATTGTGTGTTCGGCAGTAGGCGGCAACAGCTTTTGTTTCAGGTTCGCTTTCGGGTTCTTCTCCGCCGAATTTTGACGGACATGGTGAGGTGATACCGTGTGTTTGTTCGCAAAGCTTGACTTGCTGCCAATCTGCATTGAAATTATGATTGATGTCAACACCTCTTGCGTTTGCCTGCCAAATGGTGGAATTGCCGTTTGATGCGTTGTTCACGAATTCCGCATAGCTTCCGGCAGACGCTGCTCCGGTTCGGCTGATTGCTGCACCGTCCGGATTTAAACATGGAATTACCGTTAGACCACGGTTGGAAAGATAGCTGCGGATTGGGTAGCCTTTAAGCTTTTCGCAGCTTTTGTAATGTTCGCAAAGAGTGGCGAAGTACTGCATCAAAAGCTTTGTTGTTATGAACTCCATTCCGTGAACACCGCCAACGTACAGCACGGTTTCGTATTCGCCGCCGAGGGTGAAGGCGTTAATTTCTCTGCCGCAGAGAGAATGTCCGATTGTTTCACATTTTACGAACGGATAATTTCTGAGAGTGCGATTTTTAAAGATTTGAAGCTCAACCATTTTGTTATCTCCTTTGTGATTTATTAACCAAATACACGCCGCAAAAGTCTTACTTAAACAAACTATATGATTTATCTGAGTTAAATATTCAGATACGAAAGGAAAGTTTACATATGAAATTGGAAGAGAAAACGTTATCCTCGCAAACCTTGTACGAAGGAAAAATAGTTAAACTAATGCTGGACGAGGCGGAGCTTCCCAACGGTAATACGGCAAAGCGTGAGGTTGTCAAACACCCCGGCGGCGTTGCGATTGCCGCATTGACAAGCGAGAATGAGCTGCTCTTTGTAAGACAATACCGATATCCGTTTAAAGAGGTTGTGCTGGAGCTGCCTGCCGGAAAGCTCGAAAAGGGTACTACTCCTCTCGAAAACGGTAAACGAGAGCTTCTTGAAGAAACAGGCGCAGTCGGTTATAATTATATTTCTTTAGGAGCGCAAATGGTTTCTCCGGGATTCTGTACAGAGGTTGTACATCTGTATATGTGCAGGGTGGAGCGTTTCGAGAAACAGCAGCTTGATGATGACGAGTTTGTAAATGTTGAGAGGATTCCAATTGACAAGGCGGTTGAAATGGTTCTTAATAATCAGATATTCGACGGCAAGACACAAACCGCTGTTCTAAAGGCTGCAATGCTGCTGCAATCAGGAGCGATTTAAAAAAGTGTTGATTTATTGTAATAAAATGGTATAATAATAGATGTAGGATTTTTTATCAGAACATCAAAAAGGAGGCAAAAATATGAGTAAAGGAAAATTTTATATCACAACGCCGATTTATT
>CACYEJ010000389.1 GCA_902773395.1 uncultured Ruminococcus sp. | reverse complement strand
TCCATATCCCGAAACCGGAACTCCAAGAGGCGGTCCAATCTCGGCACTTGGCAGTATTTTCAAGTCGATGACAAATAACCATTCAGTTTCAATGATGAGTGCAATGCCGTCTGTGAGAAGTGCTGCACCGACTGACGGTATGGCTGGAATGGAACTTGAAGAGGACGCTGCGTGTGAACCTGAGTTTATGGATTTTATGCAGGCACCGTTTGTGCAAAGAAGTGCTGCGATGTCCACGAACGCTTATTCGGGAGCTGCATCAAAATCAGTTTCCAGACAGGATATCAATATTTATAACACTGCCGAAACACATATTGCCGCTGAGAATGAGGTTCATAGTCCGCTGGATAATCCGCAGCTTATTTTCTCGGCGAACGTGAATACAGCCTCGTGGTCACATCTACGCAGCAGTATTTGCCGCAAGCACCGCTATATAGATAAGGACTTTGTGCGTATTGAGGAGATTATCAATTCCTATCCGTACAATCTGAAAACTCCCGATAACGATGAGCTTTTCAAAATCAGTGCGGAAACAGCCGAGTGTCCGTGGAATAAAGGCTCGGAGCTTTTGTTTGTGGGGCTAAAGGGCAAAAAGGCTGATACGAACGTTAAGCAGAATATCACTTTGCTTGTTGACGTTTCGGGCAGTATGGAAGATCAGTGGGTACTGGTGCAGATGTCTATGGCGGCTATAATCAGCAAGCTTAAAAAGGGCGATATTCTTTCAATAATTACCTACAGCAGCAATACTCGTACTATTGCTCAGCAGATTGACTGCGGCAGCCTTGATAAATGTGTAGACGCTATTCTCGCAATCGAGGAAACAGGCGGCTGGACACACGGCAGTGACGGCTTGGAAAGAGCATACAATTATCTTTCTGAAAATTTTGACGAAGCGGCAAATAACCGTGTGTTTATATTTACAGACGGCGATTTCAATTTTGGATTGACTTCTGAGGGCAGTTTGAAAGATTTCATCTACAAAAAGAGGGATACAGGCATATACCTTTCTGTTGTTGGCTACGGCGAACAGAATTTTAAAGATGACAAAATGGAAACGCTTGCTCAGAACGGCAACGGAAATTACACGTTTGTATCCAACCCGAATGATATTCTCGATAATCTTTGGGACAAGCTTATTTCTAATCTTGTTACAGTTGCAAAGGACGTCAAGATTTCCGTGGAGTTTAACCCGAAGTATGTGAGCGAATACCGTCTTATCGGATATGATTTTAGGCGGCTCACACAGAAAGAGTTTCACGACACGAAGAAAGCCGTTGACGGTATCGGTTCGGAGCATAATGTTGCGGCTTTGATAGAGCTGAAAAGGGGAAAGGCGGAGCAGGTTTATTCATCACGCTACGTGAAAGCCAGCACCGAGGATAATAATGATGAGTTTGCTTTTGTTGAGATACACTACAAAGATCCGACTGGTGAGAATCTTGTTATGACTAAGGCGATAACTATTGATGAGCTGAATAATTCTAAGCCGGTAAATATGCCGATTGTGACTATGCTTGCCGTTTTTGGTCTGCTGGTTAAGGACTCGGAATACAAGGGTTCGGCTGATATAAAAATGCTTTCTGAGATGCTTGGTGAATTTGATAGAGATGAAAAATTGGATACATCTGAGGAATACAGTCATTTTGATATTATACGCAGGTATGTGAATCAGTTGGATTGATTAAGCGAATATTTTTAATAATTAATAATTTTGTAATGGGAACGTTTTTTTATGGAGCGTTCCCTGATTTTGTATTGTATTTTTTATTTGAATATTCTAATCTAAAATAAATTAAGCTATATGTTGTGTTACCGTAGAGGAAAATTTCTCCTTGTCCGCCGTTGGCATTTTGATGCTTACCCCCTTAGAAATAAGTTTTGATGTAGGCAATAAAGTTACTCAACTCAAAAAGTATGTGTGCGTTTTTCCTGCGGGCGTTGCCCGCCGTTGGCAGTTGTATAATTTTTGACTAAAAAAACGTAATTATACATAAATCTTTGGAATATACTTTAGTTGTTTTTAATAACATACTCTGCTATAATATTAGAGGAAATGTTTTTATTTATCTTAGTTTACTGATTTAAAGCTAAAAAGGAAGCTGTATTACAATTATTATGAAAAATATAGGAAAAAAAATCCTTCTCATTTTGTTGGTAATATCAATTATTATATCTTCGTCAGCCTGCCGTAATGATACTCCTCACCCCGAAGAGGAAATACTCTCCTTTACGTTGGGCAGTGACCCCTTAACTCTCGATCCGCAAATTGCCGATGACTATTCTTCATATATGCTTATCGCTAATTTGTTTGAGGGCTTGGTGCGTCTTGATTCAAACGGCAATCCTAAAAGCGGTATCGCCGAAAGCTGGGATATCTCAGGTGACGGCTTGACCTATGTCTTTCATCTTTTCGAAAATACAAAGTGGAGCAGCGGTACTCCCGTTACGGCTGATGATTTTGTTTTTGGCATTACTCGTGCTCTCACTCCCGAAACAAAGTCCGAGGACGCAACAGACCTGTTTCTTATCAAGAATGCTTCGGCTTATTATAACGGTGAGTTGTCTGCCGATATGCTGGGAGTTTCTGCTTTAGATGAGCATACTCTTCAAATTAATCTCGAATATGAATCCGACTCATTGCTGCTTATTCTCGCTGAACCTGTGGCTATGCCGTGCAACCGTGAATTTTTTAACTCTACTAAAGGCAAATACGGCAAGAACGCTGAGCAAACTATCACTAACGGTCCGTTTAGAATTAGAGAATCCTACGGCTGGGATCATGATAACTATATCTATATCAGACGCAGCGAAAATTATAACGCCGCAAATTCTGCTGTGCCGCTTGGCGTAAACTTTACCTTCGGTCAGCAGCCGTCAGACCCGATTGCTGCTATTAAAAATGGTGATGTGGATATTTGCGAAATCTACGGAAATCAGCTAAAGCATGCCGAGGAGAATAACTTCAATGTGGCTACTACAACCAACACCCTTTGGGGCTTATGCTGTAATAGCGATATTCCTGCACTAAAAAATGACGGAATGAGAAGAGCTCTTTTCTCCGCTGTTGACAGAGATTCTCTTCTCAAATATGCCCCTAAAAGCTATGTCAAAACATCTCAGCTTATTGCAGATGATGTCCTTTTTGCAGGCTATAATTATCGTGAGCAGGCTGGCAGCTTTACTCTTGAAACAGCCGACAGTCCCACCGCTTTGTATAACGAATCAGCGGAAGAGCTGCATGACAATAATATTGAGTTGAAATCATCGTATACCATTTTATATCTCGATGATGATACTTCGTCTGAATTGGTAACGTCTATCATTGAACGCTGGAACGAAATCTCAGGCTGTTACTTCAATAAGCAGCCGCTCTCACGAGATGAGCTGGAGGAGAATATTCGAAGCGGCAGCTATGAGATTGCTATTGCTCCGCTGAATACGCTGCTTGATTCACCTATGGAATTTCTTTCGAGGTTTGTGACGGACGCTTCCGAAAATTATATCAATCTCAATGAGCCGTCCTACAATAAATTTATTGAAACGGCTATCTCCGAAAACGGAAGTGATTCTGTAGAGTCGCTGAAAAGTGCAGAAAGCTTTTTGGTAAGTAAGGGCTATCTTTATCCGCTGTATTATGAGAACAGGTATTTTGCGGCAGCGGATAATGTTACAGGTGCTGTATTCAGTAAAACAGGGCAATCAATTGATTTTACACAGGTAACTAAAATTTCTGAGGACTGATGTTATATGAAGATTATCGACATATCAAGAGAAGCTTTTTCTGCTCCGAATTATGAGGACGATCCTCAGCCAAAGTTTAAATGGTTTAAGAAGCTTGATAAAAATTCTGAATATAATCTGTCTATTTTTGGCATGACGCCGCACACGGGAACGCACATTGACGCACCTCTGCATTACATTAAAAATGGCGAGAGTGTTGATGAATGTGCCCTTGAAAAATGTTACGGCTCTTGCACGGTTGTTAGTATTAACGGAATTCTTACAGGTGAGGATATGGATAAGCTGCTGCCGCACTGTAAGAAAAGACTGCTGATTCACGGCAGAGGAAAGGCGTCGCTTGAATTGAGTGCGGCTCGTGTGCTTACGGAGAACGGTGTGGTATTGGTGGGAATAGACTCTGTATCCATATCTTTCCGTGAGCAGGAAGAAGAGGTACACAGAGAGCTTCTCTCAAACGGAACGCTTATTCTTGAAAATCTCGATTTGGATAATGTTTCAGACGGAAACTATATTTTGTGTGCGTTTCCGCTGAAGCTGGGAGGAATGGAGGCTTCGCCTGTTAGAGCTGTTTTAATGAGCAAAACATAATAATGGGTGGTGCAGCAAATGAAGTTAAAAGAATCAAAGAATATTAATCCCAATAATCCGAATGAAATGTATGATTCCGAAGTTATGTTTGCAAACTGTTTAACTGCGATTATCGGATATCTTTTAATGTTTACGGTGACGTTTGCCAGTGCTTGTATGATAAATAGTAAACTTTAAATTTAATA
>CACYEJ010000388.1 GCA_902773395.1 uncultured Ruminococcus sp. | reverse complement strand
ATGGAGAATGATTATGGAAGATATAAAAAGAATTAGGGTTGCCTTCGTGCCTTTGGAGGCAACTTTTATTGGATTACCTCGCGCTCTTCTTTTTAATATGATGTATCGTGATTCTTGCAAAGGAAAAATAATACTAAGGATTGATGATACAGATAAATCTCGTGCAAGGCAAGAACGTTTAAAAACTGTTTTTGATACTTTGCATTGGTTAGGAATAAACTGGGATGAAGGTCCAGATATTGGTGGACTGTATCCTCCATATATTCAGTCTGAAAGAACCGAGACATATAAAGATGCAGCAAAAAAGCTCATAAAGCAAAAGAAGGCGTACCATTGTTTTTGTAAGTATACTGATGAACATCATGGATGTGTCAACGATTGTTATAATCTTACACCTAAAGAAATTGACACAAGAATTATGTACCTTTTTGTGTGCGCTTTCGTTTAGATCACAGCGAACAGACTTATACTGATTTAGTACATGGAACAATACACTCAAAACTTGAAGATGTATCTGATCCGGTTATTATTAGAAATGATGGTTCTCCAACATTTCATTTAGCAACTGCTGTTGATGAAGGTGCATTGCATATAACTCATATTTTGAGAGGTGTTGACCATATTGAGAGCGCATTTATACAATTACAATTAATGGATTCATTAAATGTGTCTTTGCCACAATATCTTCATTTTAGTATTTTTGAGCAAAAAGGCTTGAATATATATAATGATAATTTAAAAGGACAATATGATGCTGAATATCTTAGAAATAAGGGTTTTTTGGCAAAAGCAATTGTCAACTTTTTAATAACATCTGGGTATCAACCTAAGAATGTTGAAGATTGTTCCTTATATTCATATTCTGATTTCTTGAAATCTTTTAGTATTAAGAATTTCAGTAAATCTAATCAGCAGTATGATTACATGAGGTTGCTGTCATTGAATAAAAAATGGATACATCACATTTCTAATGAAGAATTTATTTCAATTGTTAAAGAATACTTTATTCATATTGGCTATGATTGTCATGAAGTTTCCGATGATATACTAATTGCTTTTAAAAAACATATAGAAATACTTTAAGACTTAAAAAGAAAAATAGATATCCTTTACGATGATTCATTGATAACTAAAAATATACTATCTTCTGAAGTAAAAGAGTGCATCCCATTTATAACCTATCTCATAGATGTTCTTGGAAAGGATAATGAGTGGACTGAAAGCACTATAAAAAACTTTATAATGCAGTATAGCGGAACAATCGCTATAAAACAGCGATATGAGTGTTTAAGATATATAATTACATTGAATGAGAAATGCGGAAGTATTTTAGAAATAATCTCCTTGATAGGAAAAAATCGAACCTTAGCTCGATTAAACCGCATTTATTATTTGATAAATCATGGAGGATAATTATGAATTGGAAAATTGGTTGGGGTTTGAGTAATCGTTGCAATATGGCTTGCAAGTTTTGTTATAGCCGGAAGGTTAGAAGTGAGCAAGTCAACTTTGATAATATTTTTGATTGTGGAGTTGAATTTGTAAAAAACAATCGTGATCGGATTGACTCTATCAACTTTGGCACGGGAGAACCAACAGTTGAACCTATGTTTTTTAAATTTTGCAAAGCGTTAAAAAGCGTTGCTCCTAATGTTCTGCTCGGAATAACCACAAATGGTAATCTTGCTAAAGCTGTTCAAACAGATGAGAATTTAGCCGTGTTTATTGAATGTATTGATGATGTTGATGTTAGTCTTGATTATGGTTCGCCAATTGAACAAGATCAATCACGCAATACACAAAATGCATTTGAAGGTGTTATTGAAACATTAAAAATATGCAAAAAGTATCATAAAAATGCTACTGTTGTAAGCGTACTACACAAGAATAATTGTAGCGTTGAAAACTTTGAGATGATGATACGAATAGCAAGAATATATAATGCAAGCTTCAGAATTAATATTCTTCGCCCAACAGTAGATTTTGACTATGCATTGCCATATCAAGATTTGAAAAATATATTCAAAAAATTAATCTACACATATCAGATCGAGTCAATTGCTGATCCGCTTTTAGCTGCCTTGATAGGTGCTGAATGTAAGGATGGTGATCCAACTGCAAGAAGTTCATT
>CACYEJ010000387.1 GCA_902773395.1 uncultured Ruminococcus sp. | reverse complement strand
CGCCCTCTGTCGCCGGGCGGGCGATTTACTTTTGGAGCACGCCGATCGTCCACAAAAGCGTGCTAAAGAGGGGGCAAAAAAAGTCGTAAGGAAAGTATAGTTTTTTGCCCCCTCTTTAGAATCTCCCCCTATGGTTCTTCTATCTAAATTCCTCGTAATGCCCACGCTGGTTTATTATGCTTTCGGTCTCCTGATTGCTTTTTTTACAGAAAGGGCTTGCTTGTGTTTCCCTTTATAACCGGCGTGGGCGAATAGTTACTTTTAGTTTGCTGTTGAGGGTGCTTACTTTTTTTATTCTTGCTATGTTAGAGTGAAAGATGTTGGAGTGAAGAATAGGTTTTATCAGGTAATACAACTGTTCAAGTATGGGGATTTTAAGTTATTATAAAAAAAGATCGGCTGCTTTCCACAAGTCACCGATCTGTTTTATTTTTTTAATTTAAAAAATTATTATTTCTTCTTTATTTTCTCTTTCACGGTGAGTTTACCGTTGTCGTCAATCTCGATAAAATCTCCTGATTTTACCTCTTTGGGTATCTCCGCTTTTTCAATTGCGAAAAACTTCTTTTCCTTGTCGGTGCAAATCACCATTGTACCTTCTATGCGGTCAACCTTCAACGTCATCAAATTTGTTCACCTCTTTTTTTAATCCTTGTTATTCATAAGAACCTGTAACCTGTCGCTCCATCCACTGCTGCTGAGTCATCAAAACCTTTCTCGACTTGCTTCCCTCGTGAGGACCAACTATTCCCATCTGCTCCATTGTATCAATCAACCTGCCTGCCCTTGCATAGCCTAAACGTAATCTTCTCTGCAACAGCGATGTAGACGCCTGCCCTGCTTCTACAACCAGCTTTATTGCGTCTTCAAGCATAGGATCGGAATCATCAATATCATCATTCTCCGGAGCTTCTTTACCGCCCTTAGTGCCGAGTGTTTCGCTAATCTGCTCAATCTGCTCTGTTATCTCCTCGTTATAATCAGAAGTACTATGACCCTTTATAAAGTCGGTAACAGCCTCGATATCATCATCAGAAGAGAATCCTCCCTGCACACGCATTGGCTTTGGTGCACCAACCGGATTGTACAGCATATCGCCTCGTCCGATAAGCTTTTCACCGCCGCCCATATCAAGAATAGTCTTTGAATCCACATATGACGCAACCTTGAGCGAAATACGGCTTGGGATATTTGCCTTGATTACGCCGGTAATTACGTTTACGGAAGGTCTTTGCGTTGCAATAACAAGGTGCATGCCGGCAGCTCTTGCTTTCTGTGCCAATCGGCAAATTGACTCCTCAACCTCACCCGGAGCTACCATCATCAAATCGGCAAGCTCGTCAATAGCAATAACTATCTTAGGCATCTTCTTCTTTGCCTTAGGCGGAACGAATTCGCCGTTGATAACTTCTCCGTTTTCGTCCTCAGCTTCCAGCTCTTCTTCTGTCATAGTTTCCAGATTTCTGTCAACCATTTTGTTAAAGCTGTCGATATCCTTAACGTTGTAAAGTGAAAACTCCTTGTAACGCTCTTCCATCTCGTTGACTGCCCAGTTAAGTGCACCGGCTGCCTTCTTCGCATCTGATACAACAGGAATAAGCAAATGCGGAATTCCCTTGTACTTTGAGAATTCAACAAGCTTCGGGTCAATCAATATCATCTTGACCTCATCGGGTGACGCTCTGAACAAAATACTCATAAGTATCGAGTTCACACAAACCGACTTACCGGAACCGGTAGTACCGGCAATCAGCAGATGCGGCATCTTGGCAAGGTCTGAAATAACGATTTTACCGGAAACGTCCTTTCCGAGAACACATTCAAGCTTCTTTGTTTTTCTGTTCTTGTTGAACTCGTCCGATTCAAGCAGCTCACGAATTGAAACAGAGGTAATTTGCTTATTAGGAATTTCAATACCGATTGCAGGCTTGCCGGGAATAGGTGCTTCCATTCTAACGCCGTCTGCCGCAAGGTTCAGTGCAATATCATCTGAAAGATTTGTTATCTTAGAGATTTTTACACCCGGAGCAGGCTGTATCTCATAACGTGTAATTGACGGACCTCTGCAATATCCGACTATCTTTGCTTTTACGGAGAAGCTTTCCAGTGTTTCAATAAGCTTTTTGGCATTCTCTTTAAGCTCTGCCTCATGGTTTACACTGCTCTTCTTTCCCTCGCTAAGAAGCTGTGTCGGCGGATAGTGGTATGACTTTTTACTGCGTAAAATCTGCGTGTCGTTCTGCTCGATAGGAACAGTCTGCGGATCAAACTGCTTTTGCTCCGGAGAAGATTTTCTCGGAGTATTCTTGCTTTGGGAGATATCCTGAGCTACCTGTGCTGCACCATTATTATTCTGTGCGTCCATTGTGTCAATAAATTCATCATCAAACAAATCATCAAAAATATCATCATCTGAAATGTCATCGGGGATATTCTCCTCTGCTTTAACAAGGCTGATATTTTCATCGGGCTTTTTGACTAATTTGTCTTCCATTGGCGAATCTATATCAATGTCAATGCTGTACTCGTCATCGCCTGACAGCTCGTCCTTCTGTTCGATGTCGTCCAATCGAATATTTACAAAGAACCTGTCAACATCGTCAATATCATAATCTTCGTTGGCAAATATAGGAGAATTAGGCAAGGAGCCTTCGTCCTTATCAGTAACGATTTCAACAGACTCACCGTCCTCAAGCTCCTCTTCGTCAAGCTCGGCAGATTTTATATCAAACTCCTCGAAATCGTCCTCATCGTCAAAGTACGCATCGTCAGCTACCTTAACCGGCGGCTGCTGATTCTTTTTCTCTTTCATCTGCTTAATCATATTGCCGACTGCCTCGGACAGCTTATCAATAATAATAGAATACCATTTTTTAACAGGCAGACTAAGTGCAAACACTGCCAAAATAAGCAGCACTAAAATAATAAGAATTTTTGCCGGAATCACACCGAACAGCTTCACAAAAGGATAACCGAGCCACGCACCAAGCACACCGCCGCCGTGGTAAGCAGCACCGCTTTCAAAGGTCTGCTGCAAATCAAATTCGCCGCCATATGTAAAGATATACACACAGGCATTCAGAGCAACTACAAAGCCCACCGAAAAGCCTGTCCTATACCACAGCTTAGGTATCTCCTTATCAATCATTGTGACTACGGCAATAAATAACAAAAGCACCGACCAATACAATGACAGAAAGCTGCAAACACCTCTCACCGCATTGTGAGCCCATGCCCAAATCATGTCGCCCGGTATACAGATAATCGCCGCAAGCAGCACACCGGAAACAAACAAAATCAACGATCTCCGCTGTTTTGCTGCGAGAAGTTCCTTGTCATTCTTTACGTCCTTAGCGGCAGCTTTTTTCTTAGCTCCCTTTTTGGCTGTATTCTTTTTGGAAGCCTTTTTCGGCTTGGCTTTTTTGCTGCCGTCCTTAATAAATCCAAATGCCAAATAATAACCCCCTTTTATACTCTGCAAATAAGAAGTGACTGCGGCACGAGCTTTGATTATATACTCAAAATCTAAAAGATATATCAAATAAAAGTTTTGATCAAACTTTTTCAAAAGTTTGCGGGTCGAGGGCAGAGCCCCGTCGCTGACGAAATAAATCAGCGTAGAGAAATTAACTCCCCTCAGCGAAACTAAAAAACTTTCTTTAGGAGAAATAACTAAATGCAAGCTCCAAAATATAATCCTTCGGTAAAAACAAAACAGGCAAGAACTTGCGAATTGCCGGTCTGAGAAAGATAAGTGCTCAATCTTAACGCTTTCGAGTATAATTTAAAGCTCGCCTTATCCGCAGTACAAAATCATTTTATAAGAAAGTTAGCGGCTTACCGCTGAACAGATTATTTCCGGAGGAAAGCTCTATAAAACCAATTACTATAACAGCAATACCCATAATAGCCGTATAGACAACAAACACACCTGTTCTGTCCTTTGCAAGCATCCACTGAAACAGCTTTATTGCAAAGAATCCAACAATCATTGCTGTAATCATGCCGGCAATCATAGCCGGAGTTCCAACCTGCAATGTGTCCTGAGTACCCTGAGCCTCAAAGGCTTCTTTGCCCTCTAGGAGTGCTGCGGCAAGAATTGACGGGATACCAAGAATAAATGTATAGTCAAGCGACACCTGTTTATTAACACCTCTCAGCTCACCCATAGCAAGAGTTGAGCCGGAACGGGAAAGTCCCGGAAATACTGCCGCCAAGCATTGTGTGACACCTATACATACCGCATCGAGAGTATTTAGTCTGCGTCTGCCGGGTGATTTCAGGCTGCCGCCGTGAGCAGTCTTGCCTGCCGCATTCTCCAGCGACTTAATGCCAACCCACAGCATTATACTTGTGGCAAGCAGTGCAAATCCCGTTATAATAAAATATCCTGTATTTCCTTGCCAAATACCGGCAAGATCCTTACCGTTCAAACCGTTCGCGCCGGGAATCGGCACAAACAACAGAAACAGCGGCAGCAATCCAATAACAAGCATAACTAGCAAATTTTTATCGCCGTCCATTTGACTCCACTTGAAATTACCTGTAAAGATATCCTTCACCAGTCCAATAAACGCCTTAATCAATCTGAATATAAGCTTGTGATACACCGCACATACAGCAACCAGAGTGCCAACGTGGAGCATTACGTTGAAAAAGAGATTTCCCTCCATGTCAACGCCCATTATGTGCTGGAAAATCGTCAAGTGACCGCTGCTGCTTACAGGCAGAAACTCTGTCAATCCCTGAACAATTCCAAGAATAATTGCCTGAAAAATATTCATATGTATATTTCCTCCTCTTATAACTTACAAATATGTATAATTTCCCGAAACAATAAGTGCCATTCATCTATACGGTACTTATACATTTCGGTAATTTTTTAACAGAGCTGAGAGTACAAAGTAAAATTTGACAAATTAAAACGTTAAAACATAGCACTTTTTAGACCAGCAATTCGCAAGCTCTTGCCTGTTTTGTTTTTTGCCGGAAGATTATATTTTTGGGGGTTCTTTGATTTATTTTTCTTAAAGAAAGTTTGCTCAAAACTTTTATATGCTAGATCTTT
>CACYEJ010000386.1 GCA_902773395.1 uncultured Ruminococcus sp. | reverse complement strand
GGCGTTCGGCGGCAGAATGCGTATGATAATCTGCGGCGGCGCGCCTATTGACCCTCAGATTATAAAAGACTTTGACGCCTTCGGAATCCAGGTGGTTTACGGCTACGGTCTGACCGAGTGCGCTCCCCTCGCGATAATCAATCACGACAGATGCAGGACCACGGATTCCATAGGAGAGCCGCTGCCCGGAGTGGATGTTAAGATAGTTGATCCGGACGAAAACGGTGCCGGCGAAATATGCGTTCGCGGCGGAATGGTGATGCTCGGTTACTACAACGACAAAGATGCGACCGATGAAGTGATTGACAGGGAAGGATTCCTGCATACAGGCGATGTCGGATACTGCGACAAAAAGGGCAGATATCACATCACGGGCAGACGAAAGAGCGTAATAGTCACCTCAAACGGCAAAAATATATTCCCCGAAGAGTTAGAATATCTGCTTGATAAAAATGAATTCATCAATGCAAGCATGGTCGAAGGGGTAGGCAAGCATGAGGATCCGACCGTTACGGCTCAGATTTACCCGGATTATGAAGAGATAGCCGGCTTCCTTGATAAGGAACCGAGCGAGCAGGAGGTGCTCGCGCTCATAAAGAAAGCGGTCGAGGCGGTCAACGAGCGTGTGCCCGATTTCAAAAAAATCAGAAAATTCATAATAAGGCAAGAAGATTTTGAACGCACCACCGCTCAGAAAATAAAGCGCGGCGCAAATACTCTCAATCAAATGCTTGCAGATAAGAAGAATAAAGAAAAAGCCAAAAAGGCAAAAAGATAAAGCGAAGGAGCACCCTGCCGGGTGCTCCTGATTATTTGCCTATTATTTTGTAAATTCCCTCGGCTACTCCCCCGTCGGCGGCATCGCAGGTTATAATATCCGCAATCCGCTTCACCTCGTCGGGAGCGTTGCCCATAACGACCGCTTTGCCTGCGGCTTTAAGCATCTCGATATCGTTGATGCTGTCGCCTACCGCGACGCTGCATTCTCTGTCAATGCCGAGATAATCCAGCACCTTTTTGATTCCGGTCGCCTTCGTATTGCCCTTAACACAGAATTCGGCATAATTCTTATGCTGATAAAATGTATACTTCTCACCAAATTTTCTCTGTTCTTCGGCGCTCAGAATATGAGGTATGAAAAATTTCGGAATATGGCGATCGGGATATTTTGCAATCAGCTCCGCTCCGGATTTGATTTTAACGGGAAAAAGCGCGGTTTCGGTTTCATTTGAGATGGAAATATCCTCGCCCTCGACATGGACCACCCTGCCGCTGCTATTGAAATAATCGAAAATTCCAGCCGCCTCTTCAACGGAAAACGATTCGCCGTAAACCTGCTCATTGCCGCAGACGATATTGCAGCCCATCGAGGTAATATACCCGTCAAATTTCATTTTGCGCACTTTTGAGGGAATAATGAAGGTCGAGCGTGCGGTATTGATAAAGACGAGATGACCGAGCTCGCGGGCGCGGTAAATCGCCTGCCGGTTTTTGCGGCAGATGATGTTGTTATTCAGAAGCGTTCCGTCAATATCGAGGAAGAAAATGTATTGTTTCATTTGCATTATTAATCAAATTTAATTTGACCTTCAATCTCTTTTTTAGACCTTCTCCTTATTTCTGCGCAAACCGGGCAACCTCGGCCAATTGTCCTGTTTTTAACGGTTGATTGCCATTCATGACCTTTAGAGCATTTCCACCAAACTTTTTTACTGCTTCCTCTCGTAATCATTTGTGGCGTTAATCCGTTATTCTTTTCATAATTCCACTGTAATGACAAATCAGGTTCTGTTGTAGCTAAATCATTGAATCCGATTTTAACCTCTTTGCCGGCACAAACCGCACATCCGCATCCTTGTACTGTTCTTGTAGCCGGTGTTGTCTGCCATTCGTGCCCGCATTTCGAGCACAGCCACCAAACTTTTCTGTTACTGCCTGAAGAAATCTCTGAAGGTAATAAACTGTTGTTTTTGGTTGGATGCCATTCTTTTGCAACAACTGGATTCTTCATTTGCAAATCATTAAATCCCGGAATAATCCTTTTATTGTTACAATATGGACAACCGGTTGAGCCATCTTTTCTAGTCCGGTCAGATACTTGTGCTTTCCATTTGTTGCCACATTTCGAGCATATCCAATTCGCCTTAATATTTGATGAAGGAGTTATGTTATAGGGTGTCAATTTCCCATTCAAATCAGGATCCCATTCTTTCACTAAATCCGGAAAAAGTTTTCCAAGAGAGTTTTCTTCAACTTCATGTTTATATGATGATAGGATTTTAATTTGATCTTCTTCAATATTTATATTGAAATTGTCACATTCAAATATTTCCAATAATTCAGTTATTGCTCTGTTTAACTGCTTTATGGATCCGTCTTTCAAAGTAATCCTCAAAGATGATTCGGTATCTGATAAAAGCGGATCTCTGAATCGAATCAGTCTTATGCCGTTGTCTTTACATATTTTGTCTTTTTTATTATCTTTATCAATGCTTTTCTTATGATAGTATATACCGTCGTATTCTATTGCGGTATTTGCAGACGGGATATAAATATCAAATTCACTGCCAAATATAGTATATCTGCTTTTTGCATCTTGAAATTTCTTTTTTATATAAAAATATATTGCCTGCTCGGGAAAAGATGTGCCAACATAAGTGCAGTTTGGACAGGTGCTTTTAGAAGAAGTTCGACTGTTAATCGGTGCAAGCCATTCGTTTCCGCAAAAAGAGCACTTCCAATATGCTTTTTGATTACTCTTGCTCGAAAAATCAGATGGCTTCTTGCCTTCATTCTTCTCATAATCCCACTCAGCGGCAATATCCGGATAATTCTCAGCAAGATTATTCTTCCTTGCTCTTACAAGCAATCTCGTTTTTACGGACTTCTCTGCTCCGCATATCTTACATCCTTTCCCTCCATAGGTTCTTGAACCAACATCTTTTTCCCATTCACGCCCACATATCGAGCACTTCCACCAAAATTTTTTATTACTGCCGGCAACTACTTGGTCAGGCATTACTCCATTATTCTTTTCATAGTTCCATTCTTTTGCAACTTCCGGAAAAAGCGATTTCAAATCATTTTTTCCTTTCACAACTACTTTATTTGCACATGCGGGGCAACCGCTTCCCGCTGTTCTCGAGTTAACTGAAGCGACCCAACTGTATCCGCATTTAGAGCAAATCCAACCGAATCTTTTATTAGTCTTTGCCGGTATGTTTTCAGGATTTACGGGATAATTTCTTTCATAATCCCATTCGGATGCAATATCGGGATAATTAGAATAGAAATTATTGTTTTGGACGGCATTTTCAGTATTCTTTTGACCAGCCCTTTGTGCGTTGCATTTTGGACAACCTGTTTTACTGACGGTGCGGTTGGCAACAGAAGTCTTCCATTCAAAACCGCAAGTCTTACATTTCCAATATACCTTCTTGCCGCTCCCAAACAGAATTTTTTCAGGAGTTTCTGTATTTTTGTCATAATCCCAATCTTCTGATATTTCGGGATACCTTGATTTTAAATCGTTAAACCCTTTTAGTATTCTTTTGCTTTTACAATAGGGGCAACCTGTTCCGTTTATTCTGTGATTAAGGTTTGCAGCATATTTATGACCAAGCTTACACACCCAATTAAAAACTTCAGATTTTCTATAATAAACATTGTCAGGTGTGGTATTATTCAATTTCTCATCCCACTCAGCTGCCAAATCAGGTCTTCGTGACATTAAATCATTAAAACCCTGAAATACAACTCTTCCTGAACATGCAGGACATCTGTCACCACGGTATTTGTGGTTAATATAAGTCTGCCATTCATAACCACAAACCGAACAAAGCCACCAAGCATTATACACGCTGCCGGTAGTTAGAGTCAGAGGATCTATATCACCATTTTTCGTAGGATGCCAATCCTTAATGATTTGAATGTCAGTTTCTTTTATTGTCATGTCAAAGCTTTTTCATGCAATTCCTTATTCTGAGGTTGCAAGTATTCTGCTTGCTCGGGTCGCTGAGGTCATCGACCACTACATATTTTAAAATCCATATCCGATTAGTTATTATCCCATTACATCTGTAACATAGATTGTATAGTCTCCGAGGTTTTCGGCATATTTGTATTCACCGGTCCAGTTTTTATTGAAATAGAGATTCGTCATCTTATAGCTGACCGGATAAAGCTCCATATTATCGGGCACTTCATAAGTCTTGCTGAAATTGATTATCTCCATATTTTCATCGTGGAGTTCTGCAACAACCTTTACCTTG
>CACYEJ010000385.1 GCA_902773395.1 uncultured Ruminococcus sp. | reverse complement strand
ATTGTAATCAGAATAGTTATTAGGATCGAAGTCAGGCCAGTTTGCCATAGCGATTATTTCACCTGACTTGCCATCGATGAATATAAGTGAGGCTATATCAGGATTTTCCCGTTCTGAGCCTTTTTTGAGACAGTATTCTGCGACAGCTTGAATGTTGGAGTCGATAGTAAGTCTGACATTCATACCATTGTTATGCTTGCCGTCATTCTCATCTCGGCCAATCTCTGACAGCAGATAACTGTCCATGCTTTTCTCAATGCCTTCGACACCGCGGTTATCGATATTGCAGAAACCGAGAATGTGAGAAGCAAGCGTGCGGTTAGGGTAGAAACGCTTATATTCGTTTTTCTGATAGACACCTTTGAGGTTGTATGTCGCAAGAGCTTGAGATTGAGCCGGCGAGATAAGTCTTTTTATCCATATAAATTTCTTATTATTGTTGATCTTGTTATATACTGCTGATTTTTCAATGCCGAGAACTTTCGCCAATATGCCTGCCGTGTATTCTTTATTCGTAATTTCGGTAGGATTGACATACACTGATTTGAGCAGATCACTGACGGCGAGCAGATTGCCGTTCTTATCGTAAACATTGCCGCGGTTTACAGAATATTCACCGTATTCGCTAATTATATAATTGCTTGGATCGATTGTGGACAGGTATATGATGCGTCCGATTAATGCAAATGTTATAAGAAGAACCGCTCCAATGACGATTCTTAGGCGAATGTTAGGAACTCCCATAGTTTTTCCAATATTATTTTACAATAAAGAAATATACCATATCTGAGAGTTTTTTTCAAGAAGGAATTGAAGAATTTTTTATTGTGTTTTTTCTATTGTTAGGGTAGTTATTGGGTTAAATAACCATTTTTTCGAGGAAAATTTGGGTCGGCGGGTAGAGGCACGAGGCTGTGGCTCGGACACGCCGTAAAATTTCTGGCACAATTGTGCCAATTAATATATGGGTAGCACGGAACTCCGCCAGCCTCTTATCAATTATCCCTATCGTCCCTCTCAGCCGCTCCCTCGCCGCAGTCCCATCTTTATTTTCATTTTCATTCCTCTCATTTTTATTTCCGTCTTTCTTATTTTTCAGTTCTCCATCTTTTCTGTCTTTCCAATTTCTATTTTTTCCATTCTCATCTTCACCATCACGACTAGGCATATCCAAATCCGATACATCAAGATTATTATAGAAGAACCAAACAATCAGCCGAAACAACTCGCAATAGCTATAGAAATGCAGTGTCTCTTTCAGATACTGCAGCATGTAGAATGCCTCATTTGTAAGCACGACAAATACATTCTCCTTGAACTCTCCGACAGTATAACGATGTTCCTGGATAACAGGACATCTTGAAACTCCTGTTTCAATAGGCACAATAACATCACTGTCTAATTCATCTTCACGGCGGAACAGTGCTGTCTCAACAAGCGGAAGACATTTCTCAATCATCACTTCGCAGAAGTGATTAGCCGACCACCTAAGTTTAGCCGCTGTCTCGAATACAAATCGTTTTTCCCATTCTGTTACACGGAAATGACAGCGGTGAATCTCCAATACCTTTGTTTCGTTAGTTACATTCCGTATGCCTACATATTTCTTCAATGCAATTAAGTGTGGTGATAATTTCATTTTTTAAACTCCTGTTTTGGTGATGTGAGCCGCCAGCTCCGCTGGCGGCTCACATCACCAGATTTCATCTCTTATATATAACGCACGAAGTGAAAAACTGGCTGAAGATTTATGCAAAATTCTTAATAATTTTGCTCTTTTTTTAGTAAAAATGTATTGACTATCAAATATTTTTTGTGTAAATTATTTATTGTTTACAGTATTTAGTTTATTTATATATTTATTTATAGGTTACATTTATGTCAGATAATCAAAAAAGCAAATATTCATCAACGGGCGAGCCGCTAATATATCATACAAGCCGAGAAGAACGCTTGGCTATGGTTCATGACAATCCCAATAAAACTAAGAATTGTTTTTTCTGTCGCAAGAATGCTCCGAAACTTATCCTTATGACGGATATTCTGTTGGTGCTGCTTGTGCTTGTTATGTATAATTATTCCGTTGGACGGTCGCAGAGCAAAACTGTCGATAATGTGCTGTATTTCTATAGTAAGAAAATGTTCGGCAACTACGATATGCAGAATTTTGTCTTCCAGATTAAGAATAAATCTAAGCAGACTAAGCCAATCCAAAGTACTGAAGCGGCATTTACGGTGCTTGATGTTTACGGCAATCCGTTATATAATGAGATTATCCCGATTACGAAGACAAGTCTCGGCAAGGGTGAGATGTTTGTCAGGACTATTTCATTTGCCAAACTTCCTGCCGGTCGGTATCTGACTCGTCTTACTCTCAATAATAATCCCGATATAGTATTTGAACTATACTATCAGTCGAAAGAATAGAGCGGTTGGAAAATATTTATAAAGAATAATATTAATAATTATTATAATGAAGAGTTTTTATTCTGCTAAAATATGGATTAAATATCGAGGCTTTTTATTTTTCATTTTATTTTCCTTGCTGCCTTTTGTTATTTCATTTTTCCTT
>CACYEJ010000384.1 GCA_902773395.1 uncultured Ruminococcus sp. | reverse complement strand
TTACTATATAAATTTATCACATTTGCACTGAAAATTCAATAATATTTTGTAAAATAAGAAAATTTCGACATATCGCTTAAAAAATTACACGTTTTTTATATAATAATTACAACATTGTAACAAAACATTTTCTTATAAAATCCATAAGTAACCGACTTGTTATATTTATATATACAAACAAAAATGCTATTCTATATAGTTTGTACCATAATCGCTGATAATATTCCCGCCGGTAGGTTTGCTTTCATCAGCCTCGGATACATACTCCTCTTCATTATAATAATTGTCATCTTCAATTATATCTTCAAAATCGACATTATAATCCTCTGTTTCCTGCTTTGATGATGTGCCGCCGGAATTTAACTCATTCAAATAATCCTCTGCACTTTTGATAGTGTTTGAATTAACCGAGTAAGTATCCGCATTAGGCTTTGCGCTTGCTATGGAAGAAGTACTTGCTTTCGGCGTACTCTCGTCTATATCAACAGTATTAGAATAGATTGGTGTAAAATAGGACGACTTTCTGTCGCTGCTTGCAAGAGAAACATCGAGATCACCTCTGTCGGTTGCAGCAAGCTCTTTATTTATTATAGCCATAGCCGTTCTGAGCTTATAGCCGACATCTTCGGGCATACCAAGCAGAATAGTAATTCGATTGTCGTAATTAAGCTTTATGCTGGCAGAATTTGAAATATCAATTCCATAGATATTCGGAACTTCATTTTCGTTTATATTATTGATAACCTCGTTGAGTATCTGCTGTGTTGTATTCTTCTCAAAATTTATATACTCTCCCTCACGGCTTCCCGTAAGCTTCAAGCCTTTTAAAAGAGGAATGTTTGCACGCTGCTTATTGGCTATTTCAAGCACACGTCCCTTTGCGCTGACAATAGCAAAGCCCTCACTGACAGCCACCTGATATGAGGGAATTGCAGTTTCCACTGTAATAATCTGTGTGCCGGGAATTCGAAACGTCACCTCGGCAGATTCAATATAAGGATACTTGTCTACAATTTTTTTGACAGCCGCCTTTCGCTTTGCAAGGAAAATATTCTCGTTTAAGCTAAGACCGCTTGTACTGATAATCTGTTCATTTGAATAAGGAATGTTCTCTCCCTTAACAACAATCTCTGTTGTCTTGAACATAACGGTCAATGACAATACGAAGGCAAGCAAAACAACAACGGTAAACACCGCTGCATAGCTGATAATCGTGCGTGTTTTTCGCTGCTTTTTCGTAAGCTCACGTCTTTTGTAGCTTCGCTCGATTTGTTCGTTAGCAGACTTCTCATCGGGTTCGGTATAATTTTTTCTTTTGGAATAAGTATTTTGAGTTTTTGTATCACCGTAAAGTTTTTCGAAATAGTCATCCTTTTCCTCTTCTGTTTTACTTACATCAAATACAGAAAAACGACTCTGATCTGTTCGTGAAGGGCTCTTGGTTTTGCTCTCCTTTGGCGTAGTTTCAAAGGCAGCAAACCGATCATTCTCGCTGCTGCCTCTTCTCTCACGCTCTCTTTGTATACGCCGTTTTTCAGCTGCGGTGAGCTTAACTTCCTTACCCTTTTTATTTTTAGATGTACTTTTTTTATTCTCGTTACTCATTTTTTTCAAAGCTGCCCCTAATTTATATTCTTTTGATATCCGCGCCGAGATGCCCAAGCGTCACCTCGATATTCTCATATCCACGATCTAAGTATTTCACACCGTCAAGCGTTGTTCTGCCCTCTGCTCCCAATGCTGCAACAATCAAGGCTGCCGCACCTCTCAAATCCATAGCTTCAACCTCTGCGCCATGCAGAAATTCAACTCCCTGAGAAACAGCCACTCTGCCCTCTACCTTTATGTTTGCACCCATTCGCAAAAGTCCGCCTACGTGTAAATATCTGTTTTCAAATATATTCTCAACAAACAACGTAGTACCCTTACTCTTTGCTGTCATTGCCATAATAGGAGCCTGAGCGTCTGTAGGAAATCCGGGATACGGCATAGTTCTGATTATTTTCGGTGCGGTTAGTCTGTGAGGACTGTCGAATACTATACTGCTTCCCTGTACAGATACATCGCAGCCGCTCTCCTCAAATATAGACAGGACTGCACCGAGGTGTGACGGAATTAAATGCTCAAGACAAATCCTGCCGCCTGTCGCCGCGCACCCTGCAAGCAGAGTTGCAGCAACTATTCTATCGGGGATAATAGTGTGACTAGTGCCTTTTAAGGACTGCACACCCTCAATTACAATAGTTCCCTCACCGGCGCCGGAAATCTCAGCGCCGCAGCTGTTGAGATAATCGGCAAGGTCACATATTTCCGGTTCTCTTGCGGCATTGGTAATGACTGTTGTACCCTCTGCAAGCGCAGCGCAAATCATCACATTTTCGGTAGCTCCAACGCTCGGAAACGACAAGGCTATCTTAGCGCCCCTAAGTCCGTCCGGCACATGACATTGAAATACTCCGTGATTATCGTCAATCACAACTCCAAGCTCCGACAAGGCTTTAAGATGCAAATCTATCGGTCTTGGACCAATCTCGCAGCCCCCCGGAAAGCACATACTTGCATTTCCTGTTCGTGCAAGCAGTGCACCCAGAAATATTATCGAGGAACGCATTTCACGCATAAGACTGTTTGGAATATGATTCTTATTCAGTCCGCTGCTGTCACAAATCAACGTATTGCCGTTATACTCGACATTGCAGCCTAGATATCTTAATATATTCACTGAACCGCTCACGTCCGACAGGTCCGGGCAATTATGTAAAATACTCTCTTCGCCGTTAAGCAGTGTTGCCGCAAGTATCGGCAACGCGCTGTTTTTTGAACCCTGAACCTCTGTTTTTCCATTCAGTCGTTTTAAACCGTCTATGACAAGCCGTGACAAATACAACACCCTCTCTGACATATATAAGTGTATTGCATAATATGCGGATAAACGAAAATATGACACTCCGGCAATAAAGCTTTAAAACAGTTATTTGTGGTATTTATTATAGGTATCCATTATAATTTTATAAATTCTCTCATTGGCATCTATAATTGCCATTTTACGAGCGTTTGCAGAATACTCGGCAAGCTTTGTCTTGTCGCTGACAATCTTATCAATTTTCTCCGTAAGCAGCTCACCGGTTAGCTCGGTTTCTTCTATTAATTCGCCGGCGTTCTTGCTAACCAGTGCCATTGCGTTATGATACTGATGATTCTCTGCAACATTCGGAGAAGGAATAAATACAGCCGGCTTTCCCTGAGCCTGTATTTCACTGATTGTAATTGCACCGGCACGGCACACAACAACGTCCGCAGCCGCAAGACAGGTTGGCATATTGTCGATGTACTCTCTAATATCAAGGTTATCACATTTTGAGATATCAGTTCCCTTTTCCTTTACAAGATCCGGAAACCAATGACCATACTGACCGTAAGCGTGAATGTGCTGATACTTGCCGTCCTTACCGCTTCGTGCGATAATGTCGGCACACGCTTCGTTGACTCTCCTTGCACCTAAGCTTCCGCCAAACGAAAGAACAACCGGACGCTCGTCAAGACCCAGCTGTTTTCTGGACTGCTCTCTATCAGCGGAGAGAATCTCACTTCTGACAGGATTACCGGTAACAACAAAATTGCAGCCCTCTTTCATATGCTTCTGAGCATCTGCAATAGCA
>CACYEJ010000383.1 GCA_902773395.1 uncultured Ruminococcus sp. | reverse complement strand
CGGAAAACGCAGAAGCTATGGTTACGGTCACTGTTTACAAGAACAGACAGACTGTTGAGATTACCATTAAAGACAACGGTATGATTTATCGTGTTGAGAATACAAGACCTGAAATGAATGAGGCTTTGGATATAGATATTGATAAACTCGGCCGCCAGATCCGTAAGAACAAGACGAAGCTCGAAAAGAGAATCCGTCCTGCGGCACTCGATGAGTATGAGGAAGATGCTGACAGCACTGTAGAGGACGACGCTGTTCAGGAAGAGGTTACTTATGAGGTTCTAAGAAAGAAAGCTGTTTCTTTGAAGCCTATGTCGGTTGATGAAGCTATTCTTCGTATGAACATGGTAAACCATAAATTCTTTATGTTCCTTAATGCCGATACAGATAAGGTTTCTGTAGTATACATCAGAGATAACGGAGATTACGGTATGCTGGAGTCTGAGATCGACGAGTAATCATTTGAATTTGTTTTAACTTTTCGGAGAGCAAATCGGTTCATTTCGGTTTGCTCTCTTTACTTTTGTGTAATAAAAATGTAACGTAGAAGACGGATAAAATGCTTGATAATTTGTAAAAAATGTTGTATAATTATTTTATATAAATGAAAAGGATTGTTGAGTTAATGAGTTCATTTCAATTCATTGCACCATGCTTGATGGGAATTGAAAAACTGCTTTCCAATGAGCTTAAATATATGGGTGCTGAAAACGTAACCGCCGACAACGGCAGAGTTTTTTTCAAAGGCGATGAAAGCTTATTCGTAAGGGCTAACATACGTTCTCGCTTTGCTGAAAGAATTTTATTGCTGGTGGGACGTTTCGATGTGCAAAGCTTTGAAGAGCTGTTTCAGGGAGTTAAAAAAATTCCGTGGGAAAGGTATATCCCTCAGGACGGTGTGTTTCCTGTAAAGGGAAGCTGTCTCTCCTCTACGCTTCATAGTGTGCCTGATTGTCAGGCTATTATCAAAAAAGCTATTGTTGAACGTCTGAAATCTGTTTACAAAAAGGACTGGTTTGAAGAAACCGGAGAGATGTTTAAAATACAGTTTCTAATTCTGAAAAACAACGTTTGCATTATGATAGATACCAGCGGCGAACCACTTCATAAAAGAGGTTATCGGGCAGCTGCAAACGATGCCCCTATTCGTGAAACTCTTGCCGCTGCGTTGGTTGAGCTTTCTCGTGTTCGAAATAATCACACTGTCATTGATCCATGCTGCGGTTCGGGCACAATCATCATAGAAGCGGCTCAGAAGGCTTTGAACATTCAACCGAATACGGAGAGAGGCTTTATTTCCGAAAACTGGGGTTTGATTCCAAAAGCTGTATGGGATCATGAACGTGAACTGGCTCGCAGTGAGGTTAGAACTGATGCTGCATTTCAAGGCTTTGGATATGACATAGACGAAAATGCTCTTGAAATCGCTTCGGAAAATGCAAGGAAAGCAGGAGTAGCTGATTACATAACCTTCCGAAAAAAAGATCTAAATAACTTTTCAGAGGAGCTTGAACGTGCTACTATTATTTGCAATCCCCCCTACGGAGAACGTCTGCTTGACATAAGAGAAGCCGAGCAGCTCTACAGAATAATGGGTGAAAAATTCATTGCTAAACCCGGTTGGAGCTATACAGTAATCTGCCCAGACGACGATTTTGAAAAATGTTTTGGACGAACAGCCGACAAAAGACGAAAGCTTTACAACGGTATGATAAAATGTCAGGTATATCAATTTTTCAAATATTAGAACTTCAAATGTTTTAGTATAATGAGTCTTTTTTCTATGTCGTTGAAGTGACGGTCTGATGAAAAATTTTCGTTGAATAAACCATAAAAAGAACATCTTATTTATGTATTTTAACAAAAATTAAGTAAAACATTCCAAAAAACTTAACAATTATTGAATTTATCAGAAAAAAGGTTTATAATATTTATGTAATTATCTAAAAAAAGAGGAGGGAATTGCGTGAGTAGGAAGTCAAATAAAGCTGATTCGTTTGGTAATCCAAGTGCTATCGCCAATGCAATGTATGACGCTCAGAAAAAGGAAATCACTAACTCTATGGCGATTAGCGTTGCTTTTATTTTTGTGGGTGCTGTAGTTGCTGTTATAGGAGCCGTTCAGTATTTTCAGATAGAATCCCACATTACAGATTCATCAGAGAAAATTGACGCTATGGCTTGGGTTGTAATTGCCGGTGTAGGATTGCTTGTTGGTATTATCGGACTTGTCAGCATGATGAAATCACTAGTCTCACTCGGTCAGATTGGAAGCTGGGCAAAGGAAGCGGAATCCCACGCTTCGCCATTCCAAGCTCAAAAGCTGCACCGCAAGGTTGCCGCTATGAACCAGTCGCAATCCATGGAAAAGCCTGAAATGAAAGGTGCTGCCGAGCAAGGCGCTCCGCAGAAGTCTAAGTTTGGTTTATTTAAACGTGGTCGTGACAACAAAGAAAAACAAAGCAATGAGGATCTTTACTACAAGTATAATCCCCAGGAAAAGCCTCAGATGGCTAAGCCTGAAAAAGCTGCACCAATGATGGAGCAAAAGTTCGACTACGGTATTAACGAAGCAAAAAAGCTTACTTTTGCTGATGAATTCTTGAAGAAAAACAAGAGAGATCCTTTTGCCCAGTATCGTAAGGATTTAGGTATTGAAGAAGAACCTGAAATGGAGTTTATTCAAAAGCCAAAATTCATTACTCACGGAACAGCTAACAATGACTCTAATGACGCTAATAATACAGTACAGCAGCCAATGAGTACTGTACCGCTTAACCTTAAATCTAATAATGTTGCAGATAATATACCAAAAACTGACAATCAGGGTGAGCTTACTTTCAGTACTTCTACTCCAGAAACGCAAAGTAAACAGGAAGCATTCACGTTTTCACTTTCAACACCGTCAGATTCACAGGATAAAACAAATACAACAGAAAACAGCGTTATTGATTTTGAGCATGATCAGATAAACCAGAGCACAGATAAACAAGCAACACCAATTCAGTTTGAAGATGTTGCTATTAACAGCTCAACATACGGAACTCATAATCACGAAGATGACGATATGTTCTTCTCTGCCAAGCCTGTTACTCCACCTACTCAACAAATTACGCAGCAGAATTTCAAGCCGAACCTTGCTGCGGCACTTGATAAAGCTGCACCTACTGCTCCTGCCCCACCGACAGTTGTTCTTGATTTAGATTACAAGAAAGAAAATTCTTCGGAGGATTATGATTTTTCACTCTTCGAGGAGATTGATCCTGTTAAAGCCAATAAAGCAAAGATAGAGCAAAAGCGTCAGGAAGCGGAAACAACTCAGAAGACTTCTAATGATGATATGTTCTTCGGAGGTTCGTCTACACCTAATGAATCACAAAAAGCTGCTCCTGCTAAGCAAATACAACAGCAACCGGTTGTTCAGCAGCAATCAGGATTTAAAGGACAATCTACTCAGCAGCAGAGAACGAGAACACAGCAGCAGCCTCAAATGCAGCAACAACCTGTTCAACAGCAAAAAGGCGGTAAAAAAACAAGTACTCCGCCTAAATCCCGAAACACTAAGTCTAATAAAAAGAAAAAAAGTTTTTCGGATAAATTCCTCAGCAACAACGGAAAGATTGAAAACAGCGATTCCGAAATTGTAAAGAATGGTACACGTTCGCAAAGGAAATTTGTAGATGCTTCTGAGTATGATGAATGGTCTTGTCCACAGTGTGGAAAGGTTAATCAGGAGTATGTAGGAATATGTGCCTGCGGTGCTCGTAAACCAAGAGCTAAAAAATAATTTGTATAAAAAAATTAAGACACGGATTTTATTTTATACTCCGTGTCTTTTTTGCACTTTATTAATTTAACCCGTTGTGCTATTAAAAAAATAAAGACAATTCAACAAAATTGTGCTATTCTATTAGTAGAAGGAAAAATAATAGAGAGGAGGCACAATTATGTTGAATTATCAAGATAATTATACCACAGAAATTCAAACATTTGAAGACTTTATTCTAATTGTTTATGTTATAATAGATGATTTGTATAAAGAACATGTACCATCGTCAGTGTCCAATAGGAAGCGTATTTCAGCAGCCAAGCTATCCGATTCAGAAATAATTACTATCAGTTTGTGTGGCGAACTTTTAGGAATGGAT
>CACYEJ010000382.1 GCA_902773395.1 uncultured Ruminococcus sp. | reverse complement strand
TTTGAAAAAGTTTGATCAAAACTTTTATATGCTAAATCTTTTAGATTTTGAGTATAAAAAGCGTATCTATCATAACTCAATAGATACGCTTTGATTTTTTTTATTATACCGCTGTTTTTTCTTTCTTTTTTAAAACCAGCTTTTTCTCCTCGCCCTTTAACAAACGTTGGATATTTGCTCGGTGTTTCACAACCACAGCAGCACAAATAACAAATGTAGCCGCTGACACAGCAATCACATATTCCAATTTTACATTTCCAAGTGTTCTGTAATTATAAAAATATAACACTAAGAAAGTTGATGCAAACAGAATAAACGCAGAAATAATTGAACTGATTGATACAATCTTTGTGCAAACAAACACAATTGCAAAAGCGGCAAGTGTAATCAGGAATACCGGAAAATTGATAACCGCTGCCAACGCTGCTACAGTAACAACACCCTTACCGCCCTTAAACTTGAAGTACACAGGATAAATATGACCGAGGAAACAGCACATACCCGCCAAATACTCACCGTATTTCCACAGCTCCTGCTGCGAAAAATAATCAGTATTAAGCGTTTTCAGCACAAAACCGCCAATTAACACAGAAATGACGCATTTGAGAAAATCTCCTACAAATGTAATAATTCCTGCCGCAACGCCAACAGACCGCATTACATTAGTGAATCCGCCGTTGCCGCTGCCCATAGTGCGGATATCCTTTCCTGTAAAAATCTTGGTAACAATTATCGCAATATTCAGGCTGCCGAGCAGATACGCAACAAGCATTACCAAGAGAATTTTTATAATATTTGAAACATCTGTAAACAAACTAAGCATTACAAGACCTTCTTAATAAAATTATTTATTACCTTTTTCGCCACGCTCACGAACCACAAAGTGAATCGGAGTACCTTCAAGACCGAAGCTATCTCTAATTCTGTTCTCCAGATAACGTCTATAGGAGAAGTGGAAAAGCTCGGCTGAGTTTACAAAGCATACGAATGTCGGCGGCTTTGTGGAAGCCTGAGTCATATAGAATATTTTCAAACGTCTGCCCTTATCTGTCGGCGGCTGAACTCTCGCAACAGCTTCCGCCAAGATATCATTCAGCACGCCTGTCTTGATTCTCATAGCGTTAGAATTAGCCACTACCTTAATAAGCTCAAAAAGCTTATCAATACGCTGACCTGTTTTCGCCGAAATAAAAATCATAGGAGCATACGACATGAACGAAAAATCATTTTCAAGCTTCTTTCTGAACTGATCCATTGTTTTGCCGTCTTTTTCAATTGCGTCCCATTTGTTTACAGCGATAATACAGCCCTTGCCAGCTTCGTGAGCCAATCCGGCAACCTTTGAATCCTGCTCTGTAAAGCCCTCTGTTGCGTCAATCATAATCACACACACATCACTGCGTTCAATTGCCATTTTCGCACGCAAAATACTGTAACGCTCAATGTCATCTGTTATACGGCTTTTTCTGCGAATACCGGCTGTATCGGTGAAATTAAATTTTCCGTGGGGATTCTCTATCAGAGTATCAATTGTATCTCTGGTAGTACCTGCTATATCGGAAACTATACATCTGTCCGCACCGACAATCTTATTAATAAGCGAGGATTTACCAGCATTCGGCTTTCCGATTACAGCCACAGAGATAATATCGCTGTCCTCTTCATCGTCTGTTTCGGGCGGAAAATATTCAAACACAGCGTCAAGCAAATCACCCGTACCGTGACCGTGAACAGAAGAAACCTGTATAGGATCACCCAGTCCCAAATTATAAAATTCATAAAAATCAGGTGCAACCTCACCAACGGAATCACATTTATTCACGCAAAGCACAACCGGACGACCGCTTTTCAAAAGCATTGAAGCTACCTCTGAATCAGTTGCAACCATTCCTGTTTTGATGTCAACAACAAGGATTATTACATCGGCGGCTTCAATCGCAAGCTCTGCCTGCCGTCTCATTTGCGAAAGAATAATATCGTCTGTTTTCGGCTCGATACCGCCTGTATCAATTAAGGTAAAAGTTCTGTTTTTCCATTCGCTGTCGCCGTAAATTCTGTCACGAGTAACACCCGGAGTATCGTCTACTATTGAAAGTCTTTGACCTATTAGCTTATTAAAAAGGGTTGATTTTCCAACATTAGGTCTGCCGACTATCGCAACAATTGGTTTTGCCATATTCACTCCTCCTTTTTATTTTCTATTTCACTATCAGCAGTATAGTTATTTTTATACTCGAAAGCGTTAAGATTTAGCCCTTATCTTTCTCAGACAGGCAATTCGCAAGCTCTTGCCTGTTTTGCTTGGTAAGGAAAACATATTGTTATCGTGATTGATTTTTTTGATACTTGCTCTAACATAGTTTGTCTAGTTTCGCTGAGGGTAGTTTATTTCTCTACGCTATTTTTTGGCGTCAGCGACTGGGCTCTGCCCAGACCCGCAAACTTTTGAAAAAGTTTGATCAAAACTTTTATATGTTAAATCTTTTAGATTTTGAGTATAATTATTTCTTTTTCTTCGGTGCAGGTAATTCGTCTATCATGGAATTAAACAATTCATTAAGGAAATCTTTATTATCCAAGTCCTCAACCAAAAGCATTTCCTTTGCACCTTCATACGGTAATTCAAGCGGAGCATTTATCAATAGCTTTTTAGCAGATTTTGTAGGCTTGACAAGGAATCTGTTGTCATATATACCGCCGACAATTTTCCCTTGATAATAAATAATATATTCTCCCATCATAGTTCTGTACGAAATATCATTTAAATCAGATAATTGTTCAAGAATATAATCCAAATACTCCCTGCTTGATGACATTTTTTGTCCACCTCTGAAACCTACATATTTAAATAATACCCTCTGCCTCCGCACGAATATTAAAGAACCTCTGAAAAACATCAGGCTCCTGCTCAATCGTTTCTTTTAGCTTACGAAGTCTTCTTTTTCCAACTCTTCTATCCATTACGGCAAATATACGAACAAGTATATTTTCACTTACAAGACTGGTTTCGATACTTTGATTATCAAATTCATAGAACGACGAATAAACACAGCGTTGGTCAAACATACCGTACTTTATCGCTATATTATCCATATACGGGAATTCATTATGAAGTCTTGTTTCGAGTGTTTCATCTTTCGGCAAAAGGTGAGCATTGCTCCATTGTTCATAGTAGCTTCCGGAAATAATCTGATTTCCGTCTAATAAAATTGCCGCTCTTCCTTCGTGATCAGGACATTTGCTGTATGATGTTGCAAAATAGCGTATATGTCCTTTCAGAGAATCGGCAAGATATTCGTTTTCTAATTTAAATCTGATTTTTGACCATGTATACATATTTTAATACACCTATATCTTTCCGCAGAAGCGTTATCTCGTGTATAAAATATTATAAAACAACATAGGAGAGGAAAAGACTTTCCTCCCCTAAACAGTAAACACAAGATTAAAAAGGATTACTCCTCAACCTCAAGAACCTGTCTGCCGTTATACATACCGCAATTGCCGCATACTCTGTGCGGTGCTTTGTACTCGCCGCAGTTCGGGCAGGTTGAAAGTGCCGGAGCCTTGAGCTTCCACACGTTGCTTCTTCTTTTGTTCTGTCTTGCACTTGATACTTTTCTCTTCGGTACTGCCATTTTAGAACGCCTCCTTATAATGTATGAACACCCGAAACACAACCGGATATTCTAAATTTAAAAATTAAAAAATAATAAAAATTACAATAAACCTTTGAGAGTCTCTAAGCGAGGATCAATCTCTCTCCGATCACATTCGCAATCTCCCAAATTCAGGTTCTTGCCGCACTTTGGACAAAGCCCCCTGCATTCCTCCTTACACAAATGTTTGGACGGCAGCTCAAGGAGAATATCCGTTGTAATCGGTTCATCTAAATCAAGAGTAAAATCGGTAGTTTCGATATAATCGCCCTCGTTTTCACCGACAAGCGACTGCACAAGCGTATGATTAAAGCTGTAATTAAATTCGGTTATGGTTTCCTCACCGCATCTATCACAGGGAGCAGTATACTCAAACTTTGCTGTAACCGCCAGATTAACAACGCCGGCTCGATTTACTGCATTAGCCCACACCTTAACCGGTGTTTTAAACGGGTACGCACCGTTAAAATCGAGGTCACGCAAATCCAATTCATACTCGGCATTAAGACTTTCGTCCTCGGTCAAAAAAACTTTTTTTAATTCCAACAGCATAACGCACCTCAATAATCTACGCAAAACTTCGGTTTTACTTGAAATACCGCA
>CACYEJ010000381.1 GCA_902773395.1 uncultured Ruminococcus sp. | reverse complement strand
GTCCTTCGCTCAAGTTAATTCCATTGCCCAATAATAATACAGCCATAGTTTTCTCCATTCTATATATGATGTGCGTCAATATAGACCTGCTCGATTATCCGAGCTATTTATCAACACTTGTCTATTGAAACCAGTCATCGTATTTCTTATTTCAAGCACTCCAATGTCAATTAGCACACCTATAGGGGCGACAAATCCCCCGCACTTACATTGCCTGTACATGGATGCTAAAATTTTTGTAATCGCTTCTATCACAACACTGGTTCTAGATACCACTTTGCATATTTTTGAAGAATACAGCGTTCTGTCATGATCCAGCATTTTAGAAAAATCTGTTTATTGATTCCTAAGATGACGAATTTATAACACATATAATACTTCTGTTCCAGCGTTGGCTTATAACCATCATCTATATCAATTAACTATTTCTATTACTTTTAACTTATCTCTGTCATTCTCAATTCACTCTATAGTATAATCTCGAAGAAGCAACTATTTGTTACGCAGCCACCCGCACAATCATATGATACACATACATGGTCGTGCCGCTGCAGTCATAGCCTACCCTAACACACCGCATAAAAGTATCACTAAAGAAATTTATCAGCCTGCTGTCCACGACTTTAAACGGAGCCGATTCACCGTCCATAACATATTCACTATACCTGTCTGCCATTTCGTTAAATTCTTCTTTGTACCACGCCACATAAGAAATAAGGAGCAGATTTCGAAATCCCCGGGCATTATAGTTATTCAATAGGCGTTTTATATGATTATCAAGATAATCCTGATCCGCCTTCCCAAAACTACTCAGTTTCTGTGCCTCATAAATGGTCAAATCTTTCCCGTTGTCCTTGTCTCGAATCAGAATGTCTGGTGAGCCTGCACTCCTGCCAGTCCCGCTGACTCCATGCAGAGATTGATCCCTACAAATATATCCGCATTGTTCTAACAAATCACGGATATATGTATTGCAGGTGTTTTCATCAGCAGAATAATAATGTCTGTTGTCCTGTAACTTAAGAAGAGCGCCAGCAAGCACATCCAAAAGAGTATTAATCTTACTGTCATTTCCCTGGCCGAAAAGTCTGTCCTGAGCATTCACGACGCCAAAAATCTCTTCTATATTAATCATGGTTCGGAACACCTTAGAGTAGACAAAATGCTGACCATTCTCAATATATCCTTTTAATATCTCAGGATCAAAGAAATCTTTCAGTCCTCCCTTGCGAAATATGATTGATTCCTCAGCCGTAATGCCAAAACTCTCATTAATCTTGCAAATGGATTCTCGCATCATATCAAGATAAACATTCACCGGATGTGTGTCCGAATTGCTCGCTCGAGCATATACATCCAGGCAGTTATCTTTCATTCGCACAAGAGCAGTCCAACCGCAACGGACATTGGTAAACATAGCTCCAGTTTTCCATACAACCTTGGTATTCAGGTCATATCCATGCCGCACCATGATCTTGTGAAGTACATTTTCCGGTAAATATGTATACTTAAAACTAATCTGCAAGGTATCTTCCGAATCAAATACATCCAAAGAGCCTGGTTCATTTTCATCGCACAACATCGGAATAAAGAAACACTCTTCATCCAGCCTGAAAATCAGTTCATAATTTAACAAAACTGTGAGTATATATTGTATCTGTTCCGCTTCATAGATAATATCCGAATATACTTTTTTTATGTTCTCATCGGATACCTTCCTACATATCAATTCATAAATATCACTCTCTTTAATTATTCCGTTAACCGCATAATCCCTGCCGTTAAAAACAAGGATATATAGCGCATTAAGCAACCATCTAGGTTTAAGAACCATATATCGGGCAGAAACAGGATGGGCTTTGCTGTAAAAACACACACCAAGGTCCTGATACCAATTAATTATTTTATCAAGAAGTCTCTTGTCAGTTTCTACAAGATTCGTAGCGCACTTATTATAGAACTCATCTGATGTGATGTAATCCTCAGGCATTTCTTGAAGATCATTCATCAAAGAAAGCCATGAAACAGAAAATGGAGTATGAACAGTTTCCATACTAAAGACTGTTTGGCATATTACATCGCGAATATCTGTACCAAACTCTTCTTTCGTATCTTTTAATGCAGAAACGACACGAACTTGTTTAAGCTCTGGATATTCTTTACGTAAACCATTTTCATTGACATTTGCAGAAGGATTCTGATCTTTCTGATTAACTAAAAGACATACCGGGGCACCGTTTGCAAAACTCTTTATATTTCTAATCCAATACCATGCCTGCTCATTAGCCTTGTTATCTCTTGCGTTAACAACGACTACATATAATGTTCGATTCGTCAGAAACAGTCTATGCATAGAATGCATGATGGCTTGTCCACCAAAATCCCAAAAATGGAGTTCAACATCTTCGTTCTCTATGGTGTATTTTTTTGAACTGATACATATACCTGGAGTTGACTCACCATTAAAATCACCAGAAATAATACCATCATTTATTAGCCTATGAATGATCAGGCTCTTCCCAACACCCCCATCGCCAAGAAAAACCACTTTGCACTCATTGATAGGTTTACTTACTTTAATAGATTTATAATACTCGACAATTAGATCATAACTTTGACTGAAGATTTCAATTGGCTGATTTTTAAGATACAAATTCCAAATATAAATACCAGATTGATGCGCACGAAATTTGTATTTTACTCCTCTAAATTCAAGTTTTAATGCCAAAAGGCTTTCCGGCAATTCGTCAAGAAAGCATTCTTCAAGTATCAGCCTTTTTAAATTTGTGAGTTCTCCTATGCTTTCTGGCAGAGTGCGTATTTTGGTATTGCTTAAATTAATTTCTTGCAAACTCGTCAGTTTCCCTATACTTGCTGGCAATTCGTTTATCTTGGTATTGCTCAGGTTAAGGCTCTGAAGATTTGTCAGTTTACCTATATTTGCTGGCAACCCACTTATATTGGTATATGCTAATCCTAACCTTTGCAAGTTCGTCAACTTACCAATGCTTTGTGGCAGTCCACTTATCTTCGTATTACTCAGTTCTAGATTCTGAAGACTTGCCAACCTTCCAATAGAATCTGGCAAATTATTTATCTTACTATGACTTAAATCCAAACTCCTTAAGCTCGTCAGCTTCTCAATCCGATACGTCAATCCATTAATGTTGGTATTGTTCAGATATAACCTCTCAAGTCTCGTCATTTTCCCTATTCTTGATGTTAGGCCATTTATTCTTGTATAACTTAGATCCAGATTATGAAGATTAGGAAGCATCTCTACTCCTGCTGGAAATCCATTGATCTTGGTATTACTCAGATTAAGACTCTGAAGTTTGGTTAATCTTCCAATACTTGCTGGCAACTTGTTTATCTTAGTAATGCTTAAGTCCAATTCTTCTAGATTCTTCAGATTCCCAATATATAGTGGTATCTCGCTTATCCTAGTATTGCTAAGATTCAGACTTTGAATATTCTTTAGTTTACCTATTTCTGGTACAAGTACACTGATCTGGTTATTACACAGATTTAGGCGCCGGATATTCGTCAATTTCCCTATAATTATCGGGAGACCACTTATCATGGTGTTGCTCAAATCAAGAACAAGGAGACCTGTCAGACTCGTTATACTAGACGGCACCTTACTTATCTTGGAATTGCTCAAATTAAGCATCGAAAGATTACGTAATGTTTTGATTGTTTCCGGTAAATAATCGAGTTCAGATCTATTATACAAATAACCAGATACATCTAATTCTTTTAATCCAGTCAAATACATTATGCTTTCCGGTATTTCTTTTATGTTTTTCCATACAATTTTCTCAATATTAGAGAGTAATATACGTTCTTTCTCATTAATCTCATATCCATCATCAATTTTTCGAAGTAGCTCTAATACTTCTCGATCATTCATGCTTATTATCTCCTAGAAAAAGATGTTTACGGGTTGCTATAAGAACAATTAACATACTCTATATAGTATCAGCTACTTTCTGCCGATTATCCTTATAAGCCAGAAATTTCTCTGATAACTCTTTGTAAAACTCTACCCAGTCAAACTGGTTAACAGCTTGTGACATCATTCGATCTTCTTTCTATTACGTCTTATGTCTTTCGCAAAGGGCTGTACATAACCCTTATCAGATTCTTATATTTCTCCTACGGAAATAATTTCCGAACGTTTTCCGGGCGCCTGAAATATTCATCAAAGTATTGAGAAAGTATTTTTTCTGTAGCCGTTGTCTTTGTCATCCCG
>CACYEJ010000380.1 GCA_902773395.1 uncultured Ruminococcus sp. | reverse complement strand
TCATCAGCCCCAATATCTCGGGCTGATCGTCAACCGAAAGTGTTATCATTTCTTCTCGCTCTCCTTTTTCATCTGTGGATCAGCAATGGTTACCCTCGCAGTCGTGCCGTGTTCACCGCTTATTATGTCAAGCCTGCCGTCCGTCATACACTTCAATCGCTTGCGAACATTCTCAATGCCGATACCTCGCCGCTTGTTCTGCTGCTCGGTAATATCCTTTCTGCCCGAACCGTCGTCCCTTACCTCGACTATGATATTGCCGCCGTTCCTGTGAACGCTTATCGTGACAGTGCCGCCTTTATCATAAGTGCCGACACCATGCCGCACAGCATTTTCCACAAGCGGCTGAACTGACAGTGCAGGGATAAGAAAATCGTCAAAATCTATATCGTAGTCGATATTCAGCCTATTTCCAAAATTAGCCTTTTCAAGCGAAAGATAGGCTTCGATGTTATCCATTTCCTGCTCGAAAAGTATCAGCCTTGTATCTCCGAGTGCCTCGAAATTCGACCTGAGATAGCGTGAAAAGTCGGTTATGCTCTCGTATATCTCGGGATAATCAAAGCACCTCGCCCGTATCGCCATAAGAGAATTGTTGATAAAATGCGGCTGTATCTGAGCCATAAGGGTTTGACTCTTGGCTTCCTCAAGGGCAAGGCGGCTCTCTGCAAGTTCGAGATCACGATTATATAGCTTCGTTTGCATCTCAATATGTTGAATAGCAGACAGATAGAAATAGTATAACAGCATATCTACAACTGCTATCGCTTCGGTATATCCTACAGCAAAATCAGTATACTCGGCAGCTGTTGTTAATAGCGTCAGAACACACATAAAGGTTACTATCAATCCCTTTGATTGATCTCCCCTGCTGATAATCTTCAAGGAACATACAGTCAAATACAAAACATAAAAGCCGGAAACAATTAACGGCAAAGGACGAAAAAAGCCACTCTTAAAAGTATGATCTTCTTCAAAATAATAAACCAATTTCGTTCCAAACAGATCCGAAAAAGTCAACGCAATATTGATAAGATGAGGTACTGCAATCAGCAGCTTACGTTTTACGGGAACAATAAGGTATATCTGGAGCAATGCAGTCAAGGGATAAAGCCAATAAATAAGTGTGGTCTTAAAATATAGAATACGGACACTTTTATTGTAGACGTTGCACCAATCTTCAATATATTCCAGCACAGTTAAAGCAAAAATTATGATCAGAATGTACCAAGCATATTGAGTTCCCTCGATTTTGTTTTTGCGGTTTGCTGTCAATATGATTATAAATGAAGAGAGCAAAGCAAGAACTATATAGTTTCTCGAAATATAATCTAATATAACATTCATATTGTACCACCTAAAAAACGCTCGCAGATAAATTTGTATTGCATATCTGCAAGCGGTATCTTGATCTTTTTCAGCAGCTCGTCCGTTTTGTCACGTTTGACGCTAATCATCATTATCGAAATCAGTATCAGCAGAAATATCTCATTCCAACCCTCGATCGCAACCTGTAAAAATATTGAAGCACCGATACGGTCTATAAGTTCTGACATAGCTGTTCCCCCTTCTCAAAAAATGTACTGTGATTACCATAATATCATAATCTGAACCGATTTTCAAGAATACTTTCGTATCTCTTCAAATTAGTTTGAACATCATCGCTGGGAAACAATCAACTAATATCCTTCTCTGATGCTCGCCGCCCGAAAGATTAGTGATTTCTAAATTGATTGGCAGCGTTATCCAAATTATCCTATTTACATTTGTTCCTTTTATTTGGTGGCTTATAACAGCAAGAAAAGACAGCAGCTTCTTTGAGTGGATAGGATTGAAAAGAATACACGGAAAAGAGAACAAGCCTCTGTTTTGGATATTAGGCATTTCCTCAGCGTTTGTACTCATCTCAGTCTTTATGCTATATATGCTTAGAAATGTTGAAAGTGCCACCTCTGATTTTAATGGATTAGGTATGAAAGCACTACCAGCAATTATTATATATGCAATTCTAAACACCGCACTTCCGGAGGAAATAGTATTCAGAGGTTTTCTTTTGAAACGTATATCGAATCGTTTCGGATTTGCCGTCGGTAATGCTGTTCAGGCTGTCATATTTGGATTGATGCACGGAATTATGTTCTTTTCTATGGTCGGC
>CACYEJ010000379.1 GCA_902773395.1 uncultured Ruminococcus sp. | reverse complement strand
CTGTAAAATCTCTGCCTTCGGATAAAGCTTTTTCATACGCTTTTTCATATGCTGCTTTATAAAACACCTGAGGTGTCTGAATTATGAATAATTTATCCCTTGGCGGCGTACTTACCACCGTATCATTTTCCGCTATTTTGATAGTATCCTTTACGGGAACTCCCAACGCCGCCGCACCAAAAACAACAGCGTCCTCAATAACCCTGCGGATATCATAAGGTTTGACAAGCGGTCTTGCACCGTCATGTACGGCGACAATATCGCATTTCTCAGATGCCAGAGCCATACCGTTTCCGACAGACTGCTGTCTTGTTTTTCCGCCTGTTGTGAATTTTATGGGAACGGGTAATTCGTTCTTAGCAAACAGACTTTTGAATTCGTCAATATCTTTTGAGGGACAAACAATGATAATTTCGTCCACTGCGTCCGACTCGGCAAAAGCCGCCGCCGTATGCTCCAGAACTCTTTTGCCGCCGATTTTCAGCAGCTGCTTACTTATGCCGGCGTTCATTCGTGTGGACGAACCTGCCGCAACTATAACGGCAGAAATAAATTTTCCATTAAGCATATTTTCACCTTT
The DNA here is from genome assembly GCA_902773395.1 of uncultured Ruminococcus sp. The sequence continues at coordinate 1,726 of CACYEJ010000379.1, read as the reverse complement.
TCAATCTTATTATTATAAATGAGCAGCGAAATTCAGAAATTACAGTTATACGTATCAGCGTATCGAGGTAAACGATGTGAAAATATTTGCAACAATATCTACCGCTGCCACACACAGATAAACTATAACAATAAAACCTATCACCGAAAGTGCCTTTACAATTCTACGCTTAGCAGGCGACATTTCTACCCACTCTGGATCATCGGGCAAATCGAGCTTATCGTAATATTCGGGTATCTGCATAGCAGACACACCGCTCAGTGCGTCGATAGCTTTCTTTAAAAATGACAGCGGAACATAGTAAACATAATTTCCGTCGTCAACACCCATTACTGGCGAAACCTTATTCACCAACTGTTCGGAATAAGGTATTTTGGCTTTAACGAGCGTATGCTCCACAATACCCTTATTTAGCTCATCTACAGCTACCAGCTTCACAGGCTGATTCAAATCCACTTTTCCTACAAGCTTCTTTCCGCAGGAGCAGTTTTTATTCTCGGAGAATTCAATCTTTTTGCATTCTGAGCAGTATTTCATCATGATATACTCCTTTATTTTATAATATGTAATACAAATCTGCCGTCCGGTTTTGTTTTAATGATACAACACTTTTGGGGAATTTGTCAATTATAAAATCAAAATATATACTATAAATGAGCAAATTCTGCTTTTTTCGGTAAAATTCATAAATTCGCAAGAAAACTTTTTTCTATAGACCCTTCCGCCCTTCGGGCACCTCCCCTGAAAGTGGAGGCTTTGGCAAATCGAACACCATAAAAGCCTCCCTTTTAAGGGAGGTGGCAGCCGTAAGGCTGACGGAGAGATTGTTGTATTTTAAATTTTTGTGCAATTTTTTATTTATGCTCATTTATAGTTTTATAATTTATTGAAAACTTGATAACTCTTTTCTAATTCGGGTATAATTGTGCAAAATGACGAATGTTTTTTTTGAAATTGGACTTTTGTCGGTCAAACCAATCTTTTCGCTTATGAGTATAGCGTTAATTATGAAAATTTGGCTGATTAGTATCTCTTACACGAACTGCCTCTTCGTCCTCGTGCCTTATTTGAGCCCTTTTTATCTTGCCGCTGTAGGTTTTCGGCAGCTCGTCTACAAACTCAATAACACGGGGGTATTTATACGGAGCAGTGGTATGCTTTACATGGTTTTGCAGCTCCTTAATAAGCTTCTCGTTCGGCTCGTATTCTTTCTTGATAACACAGGTTGCCTTGACAACCTGACCTCTCACCGGGTCGGGTACTCCTGTGATAGCGCACTCGATTACGGCGTCATGTTCGAGCAGGGCGCTCTCGACTTCGAACGGACCTATTCTGTAGCCCGAGCATTTAATAACATCATCGTTTCTGCCGACAAACCAGTAATAACCCTCGCTGTCCTTCCAAGCCATATCGCAGGTGTTATAGCACTGACCGTAAAGAATCTCGGCAGTCATCTCGGGATTAAGATAATAACCGGTAAACAGCCCGACCGGCGGATTGTTCTTTACGTCCATAACGCAGATAGAACCTTCCTCGCCGATACCGACTTCCTTGCCCTCGTTGTCGAGCAGCTTGATGTCATAGAGCGGAGAGGGCTTTCCCGTGGAGCCGATCTTGATGTCGTCCCACTGGAAGTCCGCAAGTAGAACGGGACTCTCGGACTGACCGAAGCCCTGATATATATTGTGGCCCGTGAAGCCGAACCACTTGGAGTTGACCTCGGGAT
>CACYEJ010000378.1 GCA_902773395.1 uncultured Ruminococcus sp. | reverse complement strand
TTATTTACCGTAAGACTTCACTGCCTCCACAGCGTCGTTCTTTGTCTGAATATTATTTCCGTTTGTGGAAGAATCAGTGTACAGCATCAGGTACTTTCCGTCCGCACTCACTGCCGCAGTGGTGTTTTCTGTAGACATATCCTTATAAAGACTGAACGTACCCTTGTCCTTAGCATTGCCCAAAATATTTTTTGCAAGCTTTGATTCTGTATCCTTATACACGTAAAGCTCAACGTAAATCTTCGAGCCGCTTGAAGAAATAGTGTACCTCTCACCATATGACGCACCGATAACAGACGCCGTAAGCGACTCGCCCTTACCCTTGATAAAGCCGCCTTCATCCATATATTTCACGAAATCCTCAAAGCCGCTGTCTGCGGAGTCGGGGCTTTCTGCGCCGTCATTCGACACAGCATTTGAATCTGCCGATGTATTTTCTCCCATATAATTACAGCCTGACATCAGTCCAAACGACATAATCATAGCGGCAATCATAACTATAGAAATTAACTTCTTCATACTTTTAATTTACTCCTATATTATTTTATTCTGACGGAAAAAGCTTAAATATTTTTATAAGCATATCTTGAAGCCAAACTCTGCCCAATCCGATAAATTTGCCTTGTCTGTCGCAAACTCTTAAAATCTCACAATCCACGGCGGTATTTTTCACAGAAGTTCTTGCTAAATCAAGAGGATTGCCGTTGGAGAATCTGAGTGCTTGTTTGTCGCTCACGGCAATTTTTCTGTATACGTTAAAAAGGCTCTCGCTTGATTTCAGAAGAGTCATTATATTCTCAGGCTGTTCACCGTTGTGAGAAATTTCTTTTAGTTCGTCAAGCGTAACAGAATTCTCAAGAGTAAAGCCGCAGGCTCTTGTTCTCACAAGAGAAGTCATAACCGCACCACAGCCTAAATCATTTCCGATATCGTCAATAAGCGTTCTTATATAAGTACCCTTTGAGCAGGCAATTTTCAACTGACCTGCGTGTGTTTCCTCGTCATATGTAAGAAGCCTTAATTCTGAAATTGTAACATTTCTGGCTTCACGCTCAACCTCAATCCCCTGACGAGCCAAATCATACAGACGCACTCCGTCCTTTTTTACAGCGGAGTACATCGGCGGTATCTGAGTAATCACGCCTGAGTATTTCGGGAGCAAAGAGAGTATATCCGGCGTAATAACTGATACGGGGTTTTCCCTTTGCGTCTCGCCCCAGATATCCAGCGTATCCGTCACAATTCCAAGCTTGAATTCTGCGATATACTCCTTGTCGCTGTCGGGAAGAATATCCTGCGACCTTGTTGCATTGCCCAAAAGAAGCGGCAAAACACCTGTAGCCATAGGGTCAAGCGTACCGGTATGACCGATTTTTTTCTGACCGCACAATCGCCGCATAACAGCCACAACGTCAAACGAGGTAAACTCCTGCGGCTTATTTACTACTATGATTCCGTTCATATATTATCTCCGTATCAGATATACGTTAAAGTTGCGATATTCAACTCTTCCTCGGCAGCCTTAATAATACCGGCTTTCACGTCCTCCAGCTTACCGTCAATCGAACAGCCTGCCGCTGCATGATGACCGCCGCCGCCAAATTTCTTACAGATATTCGCCGCATTGTAACCGTTCAAAGTACGAACGCTCACACGAAAATGCTGCTCGCCCTTTTCTTTGATTGTAATACCAATCAGCACGCCCTCCACCTGTCGTGGAATAGACGCCAATCCGTCCATATCGGCATCATCAGCGCCGGTTTCCTTTTCCATTGCAAGGCTTGTGTTAATCACAGCAATCCTATCTCCGCAATGAAGCGTAAGCGTATTGAGCGCCGCGCGTTCCATACGAATTCTGCCCATTGATTTTGTATCGAACATCACACGGTTAATCTCTGCGCTGTCACAGCCGATATCCATTAAATCAGCCGCAATTCTCATAGTATCGGAAGTTACGTTCGTGAACTTAAAGCAGCCTGTATCGGTACATATTCCCGTATAGATACAGTTGGCAATATCCTTATCAATATCAACGCCAAGTGTCTTAATCAGCTTATAGATATTTTCCGTATTGGCAGCCGCGCCTGCGTCAACATATGTCATCTTTGCAAAAGGAACATTCATAGCATGGTGGTCAACACTTACATCTATAATGTTTTGAAACTCTGCTCTAAGCTCTCCCAAAAGGGACACCGAAGCGATATCAACTGTAATAACAGTCTGATAATCGAACTCCTGCTCCTCCATATTATTTGCGAGATACTCAAACTTTTTTGTAAGCGCGCCGTTCACAATCACTCTGGAATGTTTGCCGAGCTTACGCAAGGCTCTGCACAAAGCGAAAGCCGAGCCAAGCGTATCTCCGTCGGGGTACTGATGAGTCAAAATTACAGAGTAATCGGTGTTCAATAAATATTGCGCAATCTCATTCAGACTGTTCATCGTCATTTTCTTCATCGTCCTTTATATCAAGCTCACTGAGCATACGTGAGATATTCGCGCTATACTCTATAGAGTCTGTAGCCTCAAACAGCATAGCAGGCACATGGCGAAGCGTAAGCCTTGAACCAATTTCATGTCGGATAAAGCCGCTTGCTGATTTAAGACCCTTAACAGCCTCTTTAGCTCTGTCCATGCCCTCCATTGCGCTCACATAAACCTTACAATAGCTTAAATCATTTGACACTTCAACTCTTACTATGCTTATCATTGCATTTGCCACACGAGGATCTTTAAGCTCACGCAAAACAGCCGTAAGCTCTCTCTTAATATCCTCAGTAGTTCTTCCCATTTTATGACTTGCCATATATTAATTTTATCTCCTTTATTCATTCATAAAGTCTATGACTTCGCCAGCCGCTGTTCTTTTTTAATCCTCACGATATTCCTCTATTATGAATGATTCTAAGATATCTCCCTCTTTCAAGTCGCTGAATTTCTCCAGACCAATACCGCACTCGTAGCCTGCGGAAACCTCTTTAACAGCGTCCTTGAATCTCTGTAGAGAACTCATAGTATCCTCAAAGATTACAATACCGTCACGCACAACTCTCACCTGAGAATTTCTTGCAACCTTACCGGAAAGCACATACGAACCGGCAATAAAGCCAACATTCTTTATCTTAATAACATTTCTGCATTCTGCGCGTCCGAGAACAACCTCTCTTGTCTTTGGCGCAAGCATACCCTTCATTGCGCTCTCAATCTCTTCAATGCAGTCGTAAATAATTCTGTAGCATCTTAAATCTACGCCGTCACGCTTAGCGTTCTCCTCAGCAACCGGATCAGGTCTAACGTTAAAGCCTACGATAATCGCGCTCGAAGCAGACGCAAGCATTACATCAGATTCTCTGATAGCGCCCACAGCGCCGTGGATAACATTAACCTTTACCTCGTCATTAGAGAGTTTTTCAAGCGACTGTCTTACAGCCTCAACAGAACCCTGAACATCAGCCTTAACTATAATCTTCAGTTCCTTAACATCGCCCTGCTGCATCTGCTCAAACAGATTATCAAGTGTCACTACGCTAGGCTTCTGAGCATTGAACTGCTCCTCCTTAGCCTTAGACTTACGCTGCTCAACAAGCTCTCTTGCAAGACGTTCATCTGATACGGCATTAAAGATATCGCCGCCTGTAGGAGCTTCGTCAAGACCGGTAATCTCTACAGGGTAAGACGGACCTGCGGACTTTACTCTCTCGCCTCTGTAGTTTGTCATAGCTCTTACCTTACCTACAGAAGTACCGGCAACCACGATATCGCCAACTTTGAGCGTACCGTTCTGCACAAGCATTGTAGCAACAGGACCTCTGCCCTTGTCAAGACGCGCTTCGATAACAGTACCCTTTGCCGCTCTGTCGGGATTTGCTTTCAGCTCCTTCATATCCGCAACAAGCAGTACCATTTCGAGAAGATCCTCTATACCCTCTTTTTTCTTTGCGGACACCGGAATACACGGAACATCGCCGCCCCACTCCTCAGGCACAATACCGTATTCTGTAAGCTGCTGCTTAACAAGCTCGATATTTGCGCCGTCCTTGTCTATCTTATTGATTGCAACGATAATAGAAACATTTGCAGCCTTAGCATGGTTGATAGCTTCTATTGTCTGCGGCATGATACCGTCATCTGCGGCAACTACGAGGATTGCAATATCAGTTACCTGAGCGCCTCTCGCTCTCATTGTGGTGAAAGCCTCATGACCGGGAGTATCGAGGAAAGTAATCTCTCTGCCGTTTACCTGCGCGCGATAAGCGCCGATATGCTGAGTGATACCGCCTGCCTCTGTTGCGGTGACGTTCTCCTCTCTGATAGCGTCAAGAAGAGATGTTTTGCCGTGGTCAACGTGACCCATAACAACAACTACGGGAGCTCTCTCAACGAGGTTCTCATCAGCGTCCTCACTGTCGTCAATAATTCTCTCCTCAATTGTAACAACCACCTCACGCTCAACTTTTGCGTGAAGCTCCATTGCAGCAAGCGAAGCCGTATCAAAATCAATAACATCGTTTACAGTAGCCATTTGACCCATAGAGAACAGCACCTTTACAACCTCAGATGCGGTAACCTTCAATCTCATAGCAAGCTCGGACACAACAATCTCATCAGGAATCATTACAGTAATAGGCTTGCTCTTACGCTCAGCGGCAATTCTCTTCAAACGCTCCTGCTCAGTTTCCTTGCGTGAGTTCTTCGGCTTGCCTTTTCTCTGCGACTTCTGGTTAATCTTCTGCTTGCTTACGGTGTTATCCGTTTTCATCTTCTCGTTAGCGAGGTTGTCGTACTTCTCGCTGTACTTGTCGATGTTGATATTTGTGCCGCCGGCTCTGGTGTCGATAACTCTCGATCTTCTGCCGCCTGTTGAGCCGCTGCCTTCCTCTGCTGCGGTGTTATTCACCGATGTGTTAGCTGCCGGCTTTGTGTTCTGCTCCTTAGGCTGAGCTGTCTGCGGCTTCTCCTTAGCGGCAGGCTTCTGCTCGTTCTTTCGGCGGTTATCCTGTCTTGGCTTATCCTCGGACTTTGCAGTATTCTGGTTGTTTTGGTTATTTTGGTTATTCTGATTGTTCTGATTTTTCTGCTTATCGTTTCTGCGGAAAAGCTTCTTCTCCGCTGCCTGCGGCTTTCTGTTCTCCTTTGGCTGCTCAGGCTGCTTTGCCTCGGCAGCTTGAGCATTGTTATTATCAGACAGTTTATTGAGTAAAGCCTGATACGCCTCGAAGTTCTCTCCCTTATTATTCTGAGTAAAATGCTCAAAAATAATATTAAGCTCTTCCTCTGTAAGGGTAGACTGAGCATTCTTTTTCTTGGCATTGCCATCAGAATGTTCGGCAAGAGCCGCTGCAATATCCTTTGCAGGCACTCTCAAGTCCTTTGCGATTTCGCTAACCTTATATTTTATCATCATATTGACATTCCTCCTTATCATCGGCAAGCTTCTTCTCCAAACCTCTTGCAAATCCATCATCGTCAACGGATACAACCGCAGCCATTTTTCCGACTGCAAAGCTAAGTTCATCTTTAGCGCAGTTTACTATAATAGTATGCACACCGTATGCCTCGGCATTTCTAAGTACAGTTTTTTTTGTATTTTTGGAGATATCGCTCGCCATCACCACCAATTTGGCAGTGCCCTTCTTCATAGAATCCACAGTAGGATCGCAGCCTATCGTAAGCTTTCCGGCTCTTCTGATTAATCCGAAAAATCCGAGAGTGTTACTGTTCATTTTCCGCAAGCTCCTTTTCCATACTGTCGTACACGCTGTCGGGAATCCTGCACGAGAACGCACGCTCAAAGCGTCTTGCCTTTCTCGCAAGCCTCAAACACTCTGCGCTTTTGCACACATACGCGCCTCTGCCGGGCTTTTTGCCGGTAAGGTCGAGTGAAACCTCACCCTCAGACAAAGCATTGCCGTCCTCGTCCTTTTTGTCTGGTGCTTTAACGACTCTAATAAGCTCCTTCTTCGGCTTCATCTCACCGCAGCCGCTGCACTTTCGCATTGGAATTTTCTTCTTTACCACAGTCATTCCGCCTTTCAGAAATTATTCCACGGACTCGCTTTCGGAAACAGTTTCTGTATTTTCTGTAGCTGTTCCGCTTGTTTCCTCTGTTACAGTTTCTGTATTCTCTTCTGCTGTTTCGCTTGTTTCCTCTGTTACAGTTTCTGCATTCTCCTCTGCTGTTTCGATTGTTTCCTCTGTTACAGTTTCTGCATTCTCTTCCGCTGTTTCGCTTGTTTCTTCTGTTACAGTTTCTGCATTTTCTTCTGCTGTCTCGCTTGTTTCCTCTGTTACAGTTTCTTCTGCTGTTTCGGCAACAAATACATCGGCGGTTTCCTCTGCACTGTCATCAGCAACGAGCTTCTCTTCTTCTTCGTCCTCACCATAGAATCCGCTCTCAGGACGAATATCAACCTTCCAGCCTGTTAATCTTGCGGCAAGTCTTGCATTCTGACCTCTGTTGCCGATTGCAAGTGAAAGCTGACTATCCGGAACAGTTACTCTACAGGACTTACCCTCTTCGTCAAGTATCTCCACCTTAACGACATTTGCCGGTGAAAGTGCCGCAGCGATAAACTCCTCCGGCTTTTCCTTATATTCGATAATATCAATCTTCTCGCCGCCAAGCTCTTCAACGATCTTTGCGACTCTCACGCCTCTTGCACCGATACAAGCACCTACTGAATCAACATCGGGATTACGGCTGAGTACGGCAATTTTAGTTCTTGAACCGGCTTCTCTTGCAACGGACATAATCTGTACAACGGAATCGAAAATTTCCGGAACCTCCATTTCAAAGAGATTCTTCACGAAGTCATTCGAAGTACGGCTGATAATAGCACGAGGGCCTTTATTTTTGCCCTTCTTGCCCGGCTCCGGCTCTTTGACCTCAGCGACATAGACTTTAACGGTATCGCCCTCTTTAAGGTCATCAAGACCAACCTGTTCAGCCTTGGTGAGAGTTGCAATAGACTTATCTATTCTGATAGAAGCATTGCCGGTGACAGGGTCAATATTCTCAACCACAGCGGATACAATAGAATGCTCCTTATCCTTAAACTCCTTGAGAGTAATTTCTCTCTCCTTGTCACGGATACCCTGACGAATAACGCTTCTCGCATTCTGCACAGATATTCTGCCGAGGTTCTTTGTATCAACCGGTATTCTGACCTTACTGCCGAGTACCGCATGAATATCAAGCTCTCTGCCAAGTTTCTCGTCAACCTCACGGTCGGGGTCGGTAACCTCTTCCACAACGGTTTTCTGGATATACGCTTGGAAGATACCGTTATTAATATCAATTGCAAATACTACGTCATCATTATTATAGTTGCTCTTGCAGGCTTTTTCGATTGATTTTTTAATGCTCTCGATCATAACATCGGCGGATATTCCCTTTGTTTTTTCGATTTCCTGCATAGCAAGGAACATTTCCTTCAAATCGGTAGATTGTTTTTTGGTTTCTTTCTTTTTCATTTTTCCGATCTATCCTTTCAATTTGTATACTTTCAATTGTATACATGTATACACTGTGTAAACATATTATACTCGAAAGCGTTAAGATTTAGCAATTATCTTTCTCAGACCGGCAATTCGCAAGCTCTTGCCTGTTTCAGTTTGAACCGGAAGATTTTTATTTGGGGATTGCTTTATTTTGGTGATACTTGCTCTATCATAGTTTGTTTAGTTTCGCTGAGGGTAATTTATTTTTCTACTCTGATTTGTTTCGTCAGCGACTGGGCTCTGCCCAGACCCGCAAACTTTTGAAAAAGTTTGATCAAAACTTTTATATGCTAGATCTT
>CACYEJ010000377.1 GCA_902773395.1 uncultured Ruminococcus sp. | reverse complement strand
ATTATACTCTATCATACACTTTTTACTTTGAGGATGAGTAGACGGGGAATATTATACGCTTACGCCTGAGTGACAACGAAACTTATGTAGAGCCGTTTGTAAGGCAGAGTTGGAGAATTAAATTGTTGTAATATATAAACTGCCTCAACACAAAGTATTGAGGCAGTTTGTTTGTTGATTATTATTCTTCTAATATGGGGATAATGCTTCTTGAAATGTGCCAAAACATAACAGGCGGAATAGCATTTCCTATTTGTCTGTATGCATCGGTTTCAGAACCAGCAAACTGAAATGTGTCCGGAAATGATTGAATTCTTGCTGCTTCTCTTGGAGTAAAGCGTCTATATAATTCTTTTTCCGCATTAACAAGTAATACAGGATCTCTTGAATTCAGACTAACCTTTGCTAAGTGACTTGTGACTGTAAGACAGGGTTCGTCTAAGTTTTGAGCAAGTCCTCGTTTCATATTGTTTTTTGCATTTTTCATTCCCTGCACAGCTCGTTCCGAAAAATAGTATTTCTGATCCTCTATGGCTAATTGAGGGACAGCAACAGATAAAGGCACCCAATTATTTTCATTAGTAGTAGGCGGAAATTCGTACTCTTTTTCAATATCTTTACGAATACCGACAATAATTACTCTTTCTCTTTTTTGGGGTACTCCATAATCAGCACATCGAATTAGCTTTTTTTTCACAGTATATCCAGCTTTATCAAATGCATCGATAATTTTTGCAATAATCTTTCCTTTATGGAGCGTCAATAGTCCTTTAACATTTTCAGCAATAAAAACTTTTGGCTTTTTTTCTGCAGCAATTCTAACCATTTGCTTGTACAAGTTTGCTCTATCATCAAATGGATTTTTTGTAGGATTTACTGTGCTAAAAGATTGGCACGGAAATCCTCCTATCAGAACATCGTGATCTGGTATACTTTCACTTTGAATATTGCAAATATCATCACAAACAACTTGTTCACAATGAAAATTCATCTTATGGGTATCGAGTGCTTTTTGATCAATATCTAAAGCATATATAATACTAAAGGGATTAGCTTCATATTTCCTACCGTTAAAAACAAAATCACCGACAACACCTTGATCTGCACCACCACATCCAGAAAAAAGTGATACTACTCTATACATCACTATAACTCCTTAAATTATGTATTTATTTTAATAACATTATCGACAGATGTATTACTGAAATCAATTCGATAGGTTATTGGAACAGACATCATAAGCCCATTATTGATTTTGTCTGCAACATTTGCAATAACAAAAATGTAAATGCCATTTCTTGTAAAATACACCCTATATATATAATAAAACTTTCCGTGTTGTTGTGCGGCAACCCATTCATTTCGTGTCATATTAAGTGTATCCAACCACAAGCTATCATTAACATCAGGACAAGTATACCTCTTTGTCGATTTAACTTCAATATATTTGACAAATTCAGCAAAATCTCCAGGTTCAGCTATAACGGATTGTATGTCGTAGCCCAAGCCTTTAGTTTTTCCCAAAGCTAATACCTTATTAGCAAGTCTTTTGTTGAAAGTACTAACCCTACTCTTTTCATACTCATATACTACGCTTTCACCTTCATCTCCAAAAGCAGTTAAATTTTGCGTATCATTTGGTCGATCAGGTGCTTTATCGTCTGTCTTATCTTCGTTAAAAGCCAAGGCAGCAGCAGGAGTAGCGAAGTTCTTGGCGATATCAGATATTTTAGAAAAGTAGTAATCCCAAGCAAACTGAAAATCTTTTCTTCCATCTATTGTGCTTAAATTGTATGAATAAACATCAAAATCAGGCTTTTGATCATACTTTTCAGCAAACAACTCAATGGTTTCAAGTTCATTTGTGTTTAATATTACTCTTTTATCATCAGTAATCCTAATTAGATTTGCCAATTCAAGATAATTCATTTGTTCGTTAATGTGTTGCCAATTATACGAACTTGCTTTACCTGCTGTGTGGATCGTTCTTTCAATATTGTTCTTTTGGTCTTTTTCAATCTGCTCAAGAACTTCGTATGGGCTTGCCTTACCTTGTAGAACATCTAACGAATTAAGAACATAGTAGCCAACTTCTCGCTTAGTTATATCTATATTAGCCTTTCGTGAGATTAATAGTAACTTCAATAAAAACGCATAGGGTCTGATACATATTTTATCATTTACTCTTTGTTGTACAGTAGTTCCAACTTTTTGAGAGCCATTAGGAAATTGCATTTTGTAACATATATCT
>CACYEJ010000376.1 GCA_902773395.1 uncultured Ruminococcus sp. | reverse complement strand
CTCAAAACACGCATTATAAAGTTGATCTGCAATATATGAACTGTCAAAACTATCCAATAAATCTTGGTAGTGTTCAGAAATATATTCACTTTTGAATAACTTTAGTTCTACTTTAACACATTTTTCACTATCACGATAAGGTATATTAAACTTACGTTTAATATTAACAGTATGTTCACATGAATCAGCGTCAATAATAGATATTGTATTGTCGGGAATACTCATCTCTGCACAATGTCTACTCCAATTAAACTTACTACATTTGTCTTTTAAACAACGAATAACTTGATCTTCGATACGTGGCATTAGTTCATCAAGATATGACTGCTCTTTATGTGGTAACTGTGCATCCCGACGCTGACATATGAAATCCTTTGTATCACGATCAACATTCTTAATTTCGTAATCATTTTTGTCTGCTCTTAATCTAACTCCTAAAGTAATGATCTTGAAATCTATCAATTTCTCCTTGCAAAGAGCGTTTATTCTATCTACTGTTATAATATGTTCAATATGAAATCGCTCTGAAATCCAAACAGCACAAGTAACATTCACTCCATCCGATTCTGCATTAGCCATAACATATGTAATTAGTTTTCCAAGATGATCGTGATCTGAATCGCCAAATTGATTTTCAATAATAACTCCCGTACCATCTTCTGCCAAAACATATATATCGCATTTCTGACTTGCATTGTCCAAATTATCTGCTTTTTTCTCAGGAAGAGGAGGAGTCGCTGTATTCAGTTTCTTTCCAATAAACGTTTCAATTTCATTAAGGCGTTTTTTTGCTAAGTCATCTGAAAACTTCGTTTCAAGAGCAAAAAGATGCTTCATCGAATTTTCAACATCTAATGCCATATACTATCAAATCCTTTCTTTGTAAAAATAATTAATATGGTTCATTATATATCAAAATTCTCAAAAAGTCAAGTGATTTAATTTACCTTTTGTAAACTAAAATTGATAACTTAATATTATTTTTATACATTAAAATTTTAAATCATGAAATTTCTTTTTTTGCAATAATATTACATTGCAACATTTGCTCCTCTTGCCCCTTTTTAGACCAAATGACTTAAGCACTCACCCTTGTCAAATTCTACTTCTGTAACAACATAATATCCAGTATTCTCAGCTTATGGTCATAAAGACGTTTTTCCAAAAGCCGCTGCCGATTGATTTGTGTCGCTTAAACACAGTGCAGCGTTAAACAGATTACGATAATTATGATAAATATGTTCCGAATTATCTGAAAAATCTTTCACGATATCTGTTATTTGTTCTTCATCTCCAAAGCGGCAAATTACAGGAATGTATATACCGTTTTCGCAATTCGGTATAAGTGAGTTAATTACTTTTTGAAAGTTTTGTTTGTCAAATATTTCTGCTATTCTGTCGGCTTTTTCACAAATGTGAAATTCATAACTCCGGTTGACAAAAAGCGTGCCCGGCATTCCTGACCAAACCTGCTTTGTATAAGCATATAGAACAGATAACACTAAATCATCATGCGCGTAAGTTCCGTCAACAAATTTCACAGAATGGAGCTTGTGAATATCTACATCATGCATTTTAAAAAACTCATGCGCAAAGAACGGCTCTAATCCGTCTTTTCCGAAACAACTGCAATACTCACCGTATTTTTCAGGTAAGAGATTATTAATTCGTATTTGCTCTTTCTCGATTATTTCTATACAGTGATCCATTGCAAGCTTCCACGCAGTACGTTTAAAATCATTAAACCTTCGTTTTGAGATATCGGAAAGATATGCCGCAGCGTACTTTGCTGCTTCTTCCATTTGTTTAATATCTCCATGTATCATTGAATACAGTTGACGAATTGTGTCATTTGGGGTATAGTTAAGCCGCCTGCGTGCCTCCGCTTTAGCTCTTTCATCAGGATGATAAAGCAGTATCATACAGTAGTCCTCATCATTTATTACATCTTTCCAAACTGTGTCTGCGAGCAGAAATGCCATAGAATAGTCGAATACTGTATTGTAATGAAAAAATTCAGACGGCTTGTTTATTTTTTGCGGCAGTGAGGCTGCTATATGCTCTAAACTGTTTGCAAAAGTCGATGAATCAATCATATCGGGTAAAAAAGCATAAGGAGAAATATTCTTTACGGAATCAGGCAGTACAATACATT
>CACYEJ010000375.1 GCA_902773395.1 uncultured Ruminococcus sp. | reverse complement strand
TTTGAAAAAGTTTGATCAAAACTTTTATATGCTAGATCTTTTAGATTTTGAGTATAATAATCTATTGACAATCGGCGGCAAACGTAGTATAATCAAAAATACAACAAGTTATACTTTTCCTACTTTTCAGAGGGGGTTATATTTATGAACTCTTTGGAGATTAAAAAACTTTGCAAAAGCTACGAGAAGTTCAGCCTGAAAGACGTTAGCTTTTCAATAAAGAGCGGCGAGATACGAGGATTTATCGGACGAAACGGAGCTGGAAAAACAACCACGCTTAAATCCCTGCTCAACCTAGTTCACCCCGACAGCGGAGAGATACTCTTCTTCGGCGAAAATTTCGAGGGCAACGAAAAGAAAATCAAGCAGAATATCGGATATGCAGTAGGCGGCACAAGCTACTACAAGAACAAGACAATTAAAGACATTGTAAAAGTGACAAAATGCTTTTACAAGGACTGGAACGACGAGCAGTACAAGCATTATCTTGAAGCGTTTTCGCTGGACGAAAGCAAGCGGCTTCAAGACCTTTCGGAAGGCATGAAAGTAAAATTCAATCTTACGCTTGCAATGTCGCACGGAGCGAAGCTGCTGATTCTTGACGAGCCTACAAGCGGACTTGACCCGGTGTCGAGAGAGGAGCTGCTTGAAATATTCCTAAGTCTAGCGGAGAAAGGCGTTGCGGTGCTGTTCTCAACACATATTACCTCGGACTTGGAAAAGTGCGCTGATTCAATCACATACATCAAGAACGGCGAGATTGTCGCAACAGACGACATCAAGGCATTTACAGACTCCTACCGTCTTTTAACGCTTAACGAAAAGCCGGACAGTCCGCTCATACTTGGAGTATGCAAGACAAAGGACGGCTTCACGGCACTGATTAAGACTGCCGACTGTGCAAGCTTTGACAAGTCGCTAATCAGCAAGCCGACTCTCGAAACAATTATGGTACACCTTGAAAAGGAGGCTGTATAACGATGAAAGAGCTTTTGAAAAAAGAATTCACACTTACTGCCGGTACAGTTACATACTTATTTATAGCGTTTGGGTTAATGGCATTTATTCCGGGATACCCTATTTTGGTATCGGCATTTTTTGTGTGCTTGGGCATACAGATTACGTTTCAGTTTGCGAGAGAGCACAATGATGTACTTTACACGGTGCTGCTGCCTGTCAACAAAAGCGACGCTGTAAAGGCGAGATATCTTTTCTGCGTATGTATTCAAATGATGAGTTTTTTGGTAAGCTCGGTTGTAGCTGCACTTCGAATGACTGCGCTGAGAGAAGTCACTGTATATAAAGAAAATGTCATGCTCAGCGCAAATCTTACGTTTCTTGCATTCATGCTTATAATATTCATGTTATTTAATGTTATATTTGTAGGTTACTTTTTCAAGACGGCATACAAATACGGCAAGGGCTTTGTAATATTTGCGATTGCCGCATTTATCGTAGTAGGCATTGCAGAAACACTGCACCACATTCCCGGATTGGAATTTCTCAACGCAGTAAGCGGCAGTGGAGTTTTAATTCAAATCGGCGTATTTGGAGTGGGAATTTTGCTTTACGCAATTGGTACTCTGCTTTCGGTAAATACGTCAATCAAGAAGTTCGAAAAATTAGATTTATAATATTTAAAGGGATACCTCATTTATTAAGAGATATCCCTGTTTTATTTTTTTCATAATAAACGAGCCGCCTACATTTCATCTCATTTATTTTTTACAATCAATACCTTTGAAATTCGCCTATCCTCGATTTCCGAAACAGTCAGCGTAATGTGGTCAATATTTACCACCGGTCTTTCTCCGGACTGAGGTATTCTGCCAAGATTATCAAGAATAAAAGCCGCAAGCGTGTCACAATCCTCAGGTGCGTTGAGCGGCTCTCCTATAAGCTCTTCAACATCTTCGATAAGCGTCAAGCCGTCTACCGAAAAAGCATTCACCCCAAGCCGCTTGATACCCTCGTCCTCGTCGTCGAACTCGTCCTGAATATTTCCGAGAATCGCTTCTACAAGGTCTTCAAGTGTAATCAGCCCCTCTGTGCCGCCGTACTCGTCCACAACTACAGCCATTTGAACTTTCTTCTCTCTCATAAGCGCAAACAGCTTTTCACAGTTCTTTGTTTTGGGAACGAACGGAACATTTCGGACTATATCTTTAAACGTAAATTCGCCGCCCGAATCTCCGATAACATAGCGGAGCAAATCCTTCACATACAGCACACCTATGATATTATCAATATCCTCATGATAAACCGGAATCCTCGAATAGCCGGTATCAATTGCAAGCCGCACTGTTTCGTCAAGGTCGGCGGTGTCCTCCAGCGCAGTGATGTCTATTCTATGGGTCATAATATCACTCACGGAGCGATCGGTAAAATCGAGAATATTTTCAATGCGGCTTCGTTCATGCTCCTCAATACTGCCGCTCTCCTCGCCGGCGTCCACAAGGTCGAGAATTTCCTCCTCGGTCACCTCTTTACGCTTTATCCCTAAAAAATCCGCAAATGACGATTTTGACTTTTTCTTCTCCCGTTTCTCCGAATTATCATCGGACATCTTATAACACTCCTTATATTTGGAAATATGAAAGCGGACTGTTCCGCATATAAAATTATTATACCAAACATATTATGATACTGTCAACATTTCCGCTGTTATTTGCACAGAAATCGCTTTTCACATCAATAAAAAAACTTTCTTATAAATCCCCTCTTGACACAAAGATAATAAAAGCCTATAATTAACTATGTGTAATTATTTTTATATGGGGTGTTTGCTTTACAACGCCCGAATTTACGATGAAATCAGAAGGTGGAATCACTAATGCAAAAAGAAATTTTACTTACCGCACAAGGTCTTAAAGCTCTCCAAGACGAGCTTGATTATTTAAAAACCGTCAAACGTAAGGAAATGGCTGATAAAATCGCGCTTGCACGCTCCTACGGCGACTTGTCGGAGAACAGTGAGTACGATGACGCAAAGAACGAACAGGCTCAAATGGAAGCAAGAATCGCCGATATCGAGGTTACGTTGAAGCACGCCAAGATTATCGACGAAAGCGAAATGTCCAACGAGCACGTTCACATTGGTTCAAAGGTGAAGGTATACAATGCACTCTTTGAAGAAGAGGTTGTGTATAGTATTGTAAGCGCAAGCGAAGCAGAGCCGGAGAATAATATTATTTCTGATGAATCGCCTGTAGGTCACGCATTGCTTGACAAAAAGGTTGGAGAAAAGGTAATAGTTGAATTGCCGAATGGAACACAGTTGGAGCTTGACGTACTTGAAATAACAAGATAAGAGAGTGCGAAGCATATAAAAATTTTGATCAAACTTTTTCAAAGGCGCCCCGAAGGAAGTACCCTTGGGGTATTTGCGGGTGACGGAACACCCCAAGAAGTCAAGCCGCCAGGCGCAGACTGATTGGCAGGTGTTCCTAATGCGGAGCCCCGTCGCTAACGCAAGAAACCAGCGTAGAAAAACAAACTACCCTCAGCGAAACTCAATAAACTATAATAGAGCATATATCAAAAATAGAAAGCAATTACCATAACAATATTTTCCTTACCAAGTAAATCAGGCAAGAGCTTGCGAATTGCCGAACGTAGGAAGATGACGTTTATTTATACGTATATATGGAGCTGTACAGCTAAAAATTTTTCCGTTTGCGAAAAATAAATTGGTCGGGCACATAAAAAAATACATCATCAAACCGGAGTAAAGAAACCTAAGACTTAATGATTAAATATCTATCGGTCGGGTAAAAGAAGATATTCATTAAAATGACTATCTTCTCGTA
>CACYEJ010000374.1 GCA_902773395.1 uncultured Ruminococcus sp. | reverse complement strand
TAATAAATAATGAATCGGTCAATAAAAACGACATTACAAGTATTGCCCAAAACAGTCGCAATAAGATTGTAAGTGCTTTGCTTCGTAGCGAATTAGAGCCAAATCTTGGGCTTTCCGGCACGGGACAGGATGTTTCTATTATGCGAAGCACACTACTTCGTACAGGGATCTGGAACGAAGAAGGGGGAATCCCACAAATAAACCTTCACCCTGATGATGTAACCATGCGTAATATGCTTGGGACAATCGAAGCATTTATCCTTGAAGCACGCCAAAATGGACGAATTAGTTTCTCTGTGCTTTATGAACGAATGACATCACCCAAATACCATATTGGACTTCGTTACGGATTGATTCCGATCTATTTGGCTGCCGTTATGCACAATTACCGCCAGCAAACAGTAATCAATGATCGATTTGGACCGGTACAAACAAGTGTAGATATCTTAGTTCAGATCAATAGCGATCCGGGCAGCTTTACTCTCGAGTATTTAGATTGGAACCCGGAGAAAGAAAACTACGTTACACGTTTGGCCGATGCATTTCGTGAATATGTTGTAGAGGCTGAGAAGGCGGGAAATTCTTATGACTATGTAGCTAATGCAATGCGTCGCTGGTATATGGCTCTTCCTAAATACTCTAAAGAGAGTACAAAGAGGCCAACCGGTGAGAAACTTGTTCGAAGACAGCTTGAGATAATGAAGCTTCTTCGACAGAACGTCAGCAGTTCCGATTTGTTATTCAAAAGATTGCCTGACGCTGTAGATTGTCATGGTGATTATTCTGATGCCGCAACAGATATAATTGATGCAAAAGATATATACGACGGTTTGTTGGCAGAACTCAAACTTTATTTGATAGAAAAAACTAAGGATGTTTTCTTGCCTGAGAATGACAAGGTATCTAGTAAGAAGATTACGCTCACTGATGCTGTAAAAGAATGGTGTGACCGACTTGATCCGAAGAGTTTTGAGCAACTGTTCCCTGATGGGACAGATCGTTTTCTTCAACATTTAAGAAGCATGACAAATGATGAAGAATTGTTTATTTCTCGACTTGCTAAGCTATCTACAGGTTTGCGCCTTGAAGATTGGGATAGCAAAACTATCAGCCAATATTTTGAGGCACTCACCCGTTTTATGAAAACGGCAAGAGACTTCCACAGTAGTGTTGTCGCTGAAACCATCAATGATACTTCAAGTTATCAGGTAACTTTTGCCGATGAGGAAGGGGCAAGTACGACAAGAAGATTTGAAAAAGTAGCGGTATCAGCACGTGGCAAACTCCTGTTTAATCAGATTTCAGCTTCTCTGGAGGCGATGGGACATTCAATCTCAGAACAGGAGAAGAGACAAATTTTAATGGAAGTATTAAAGAAACTCTGTTAATTGGGGGAAATCAAATGGCGTATTTTGACAACGCTGCAACAACATATCCAAAACCAGAAGTTGTCTATTCTTTTATGGACGATTTTTATCGAAATCACGGAGGAAGTGCTGGAAGAGGAAAGTATAATCTTGCCAAAACAGCAAAAGGGATAGTTGATGAAACAAGAAAGCTTCTGCAAGAAATGTTGCATTGCCCCGCTAAGCAGGTGATTTTTACCCCTACTGCAACAATTGCTCTCAATATAATTATTCAAGGGGTTATAACTGGAGGAGCAAAGAGTATATATATAAGCCCATTTGAGCATAATGCTGTTACTCGTGTGCTCCACCATTATGAGCAGCTTGGTCAGATTTCCATAAACGAACTGGTTGTTACGCCTTCCTTTGATTATGATTTTCAAAGAATACGTTATCAGTTTGACGCCATGCCCCCTGATTTCGTAATTGTTAGCCATGCCAGTAATGTTTTTGGGCTTGTTGCTCCTGTTGAAGAACTTTTTGCCCTGGCAAAAGAGTACGATGCTGTAACCCTTGTCGATATGGCACAAACGGCAGGCCTTGTTGACTTAAATGTTGGGCTTGAAACAATTGACTATGCAGTTTTTGCTGGACACAAAACTCTCCTTGGTCCAACCGGAATAGCTGGTTTCTTGATGAACCCGAACAAGGAAATTCCATCGACTTTATTCGGTGGCACAGGATATGATTCTGCAAATCAAAATATGCCTGACAGTCTTCCTGAAAAATATGAAATAGGCACACTTAATATTGCTGGTATTGCAGGTCTTAATGCCGCACTAAAATGGATAAATGAACAGACTATTGAACGATTGTACATTGGGGAAATAGAACGACGGAAACGACTGTTACAGTTACTATCTGATTACGATTTTATTTCTGTTGTTGGGAATAATGAAAGACATATGTACGTTGGAATCGTTTCATGTTTGTTTGATGGGATTAGTAGCGACAGTGCAGGAAATATCTTTGCTGAAGAAGGTATTTCTGTACGCACCGGTTTGCAATGTGCACCCAAAGCTCATCAATTTCTTGGAACGTATCCAGCCGGGACAATAAGGTTTAGTGTGAATTGTTTCACAAGCGAAGATGATTTTTTAGAATTAAGAAATGCGCTGACTCACATTAATGAGAATCTATAAAGAGGGGGAGAGAAATGAGCCTAAAAGACCACGCTATCAAAAGCGAGTATAGATCATTGATTGATAATGTTGTTCAGGATTTCTATATTCCACTGTTAAGCGAAGCTGTATTATATAGACGTGCAGTTGGTTTTTTCTCTTCGTCTTCTCTTGTCGAGATCTCAAAAGGAATTGCCACATTAGCTAAACATGGAGGAAAGATCCAATTAGTTGCTTCTCCGTATTTATCCGAAGAAGATATTGATGCTATCCGAAAAGGATATGAAGATCGAAATGCGATCATTGAAAAAGCATTGCTAAGTCAGCTATCGGACGAATCTTTAGACTATTACTCTATGGAGCGACTGAACCTGTTGGCAACTTTGATAGCTGAGGGTGTTTTAGACATTCGAATCGCATACACCGAGGATCACAAGGGAATCGGAATGTACCATGAGAAAATGGGTGTTATAATTGATGGAGATGGTAACACAGTGGCTTTCTCTGGATCTATGAATGAGTCCTCGACGGCCATGTCGATCAATTATGAAACGATAGATGTTTTCCGTAGCTGGGGCGAAGGATATGAAGAAAATCATGTGCGTCTAAAAGAGAATGCATTTAACTCAATTTGGAACAATAATGAACCTAATATTCGTGTGCTTGAATTTCCTAGCATTTCTCAGGCAATGATTGAGAAGTATAAGAAGAAACCCGTAGATTATGACGTGGATCAGAACCAGTTTGCAAACAAAACGCATCGAACCAAAAGCGATGGTGCAAAAAAGAGCCGCTTTGGTGCAAGAATACCTTCTGATATCGAATTGCATGACTATCAGAAAGAAGCTATCGCTGCTTGGGTAGGAGAGAATTATAGAGGAAT
>CACYEJ010000373.1 GCA_902773395.1 uncultured Ruminococcus sp. | reverse complement strand
TATTGGATTGAGTGTAATTTATCAATAATAAAGTCCACAGGAATTTGCCAAATCGGTATATAAAATCACTAAAAACTATAAATTAATATTTAAAATATATTATAATAAATAACTGTATTACCAAGTAATCGTGATACAATAAACATTTTTCGCCTCTGCTTTCATCAACTCATCAGCACATGCAGACAACGTACTGCCTGTTGTTACAACATCATCAAACAAAAGAATAGTCTTGCCCTTTATATCTATATCATTAAAGCATCTATAAACATCTTTTACATTAACTATTCTTTCCTCTTTCGAAAGTGTGTGCTGATGTTTATTATCTTTGAACTGGTATAATAAGGACTGATATTCGATGCCATTCAGCCTAGCAGTTTCCTGTGCCAAAAGCTTTGTTTTATCAAAAGAAACAACAAAACGATTCTTCTTACTATGAGGCGGAACAGAAGTGTAGCAATCAAATAAAACATCGCTGTAATAATCTTTTATCATTTTATTCAAAATAATCGAAAATTGAATATAATATTGTTTGTGATTATGAAATTTGTAATTCAAAACAGCCTGTCTATGAACACCTTCATGCAAAAAAGCAGATAAGCAGGTTTGACCTCCTGGAAGAGTCTGTTTGTGAGGAACAATTTTTAAATACTTTTTGCATTTATCACAGCAGGGCTCATATGGTAAAATAACCTCGTCACAAAACAAACATCGGCAAGGGAAAAACCACGTATACAAAAACATATTTTATTACTCCATTTCCACTCCACGTACCAGGAATTCTTTCAAACCGGAGTACCTCAATGTTTTTTTATTGTTCATAACCATACGCTCCATAATGTCCGTTTTTCCCACAAGAATAATTAATTTTTTAGCACGGGTTACAGCTGTGTATAGCAGATTCCTGTAAAGAAGCTGTGGTGCATAATTGTACATAGGAATAATCACCGCTTCAAACTCATTGCCTTGACTTTTGTGAATTGTGGAGCAATATGCTAAATCAACATCAGTGATATCTTCGAAATTGTATGAAGCTTCTTTATCGTCAAACTGTATTTTCACGCTCTTATTTGATTTATTTATTTCCGTTAAAATGCCAATATCTCCATTGAATATTCCTTCGCCCATAACTCCGTCATTTCTTGTCCAAGAAATATTATAGTTATTTTTATATTGCATAACCTTATCACCCTCACGAAGGATTCTCTGATTAATTACAAGCTCAGTCTTGTCGGGGGAGGGTGGATTGATTGCCTGCTGTAGAGCTTTGTTTAATTCAGTTGTTCCAAGCTCACCTTTTCTTGACGGAGATAGCACTTGTATTTCCTCCAAAGGAGAATAACCGTAGGTTTTAGGCAGTCTATTCGTACATAATTCAATAATAGTGCTAAGTATAATCGACGGAGAATGACATTTCAAAAAAAAGAAGTCATTATTTTTTGCATCAATAACAGGCATTTCACCCTTGTTGATTTTATGTGCATTTGTGATGATAAGGCTTTGCATTGATTGACGAAAAATCTCGTTAAGAGTAACGGTAGGGAGAAGCTTCGAAGCGATTAAATCTCCCAATACATTCCCTGCACCAACGCTGGGTAACTGATCACTGTCGCCAACTAAAATCAGCCTGCATCCCAGCGGAAATGCCTTCATTACGCTTTCCAGCAAAACTGCATCTATCATCGACACCTCATCTAATATAAGTGCATCACATGCAAGCATATTCTGTTCGTTGCGTTTAAATACAGGTTTGTCGTTTTCTGTCCATTCAACCTCAAGAAGTCTATGTATTGTTTTAGCCTCACAGCCTGTAAGCTCACTCATTCTTTGAGCAGCTCTTCCTGTTGGAGCTGCCAAAAGAACCTTTTCTCCACTTTGTTTTAATATCTTAATAATAGCATTCAGCGTAGTTGTTTTACCTGTACCGGGTCCACCGGTTAATATTAATATACCTTTTGTTAAAGCTTTATTGATAGCCTCTTTCTGCAAATCAGCGTATTTTATATTCTCATTTTTTTCGATTGTTTCGATTTTTCTCTCTATATCGCTGATGATCTGTGGAGGAAATCTCAAAAGCATTTGAAATCTTGCAGCGGCATATGTTTCGGCATTGTAATACGTAGGAAGAAAAATTAATTTATTTCCGTTTTCCAGATCATCGTTGTAAACTGTTGCATCATTAATCATCTGATCCAATATATCGCTTGCTTTATCCGGAGTTATACCTGTAAAATTCGCACAGGTTTC
Source organism: uncultured Ruminococcus sp. (assembly GCA_902773395.1). The sequence continues at coordinate 16,315 of CACYEJ010000373.1, read as the reverse complement.
CAACAGCTTTACCCGTGGCAAACAGGTATGTCCGTTTAATGTATTATGATCTAAGATATGCACAATTGCCGCTCTAATTCGAAATTCACTATCAGAGGATTTCTCTTGCATAACAGCAATCTGATCGGCTCTTACAAAACTGATATTAATGCCGTCCTCGCATAAGATATAAGGATTTTCTTCTATAAGTTTTTCTGCATGAATACCAAGATGTTTCCAAATCCGAACACTTTCTTCCGGCGTTATATTATACTTTTCAAGATATAACAGCAGCTCTCTGAAACCAAAAGTCTTTTTTAATTCTTCGCTCATAGCGGTTGCTTTTTCGATGTTAATTCCTTTTACTTTTGTCAAAAGCTCAGGTGAATTTTCTATAACATCTAGTGTATTATCACCAAATTCTTGAACTATTCGTGCTGCCATTCTAGCACCAACGCCTTTAATCGCACGACTGGAAAGATATTTTAGTATTGCAGCACTTGTTGTAGGCTGACGTCTTTCGAAGTACGTAACAGATAGCTGTTCACCGTAATTAGGATGTGTTTTAAATACACCTGTTGCTTTGATTTCATCGCCGACACCTACGCCGGGCATAATTCCTACAGCAGACACTAATTCTTCTCCTGTATCAATGCTAAGAACTGTATAACCGTTCGATTCATTTCTATAGATAATATTGTCGATAACACCTGATATTTCAAAATTTTCATTGCTATTCATCGTAGTTTCCTCTTCACTTATAGATCTCTTTTAATTATACCACAGATTTGCTAAATAATCATCAAGAAATGTAGAATTTTAAAAAATGATTGTCTGAGCATAATCAATAGAATAGCCTGTACTAAACATCAAATTGACTGTTGTACAATTTTTCGTAGAAGCCTTGCAGCTTAATCAGCTCTTCGTGATTGCCTTGTTCAATTACATTTCCGTCTTTCATAACTAGAATAACATCAGCCTCACGGATTGTAGAAAGTCTATGTGCAACAATAAAGCTGGTTCTACCTTTCATCATTTTTGCAAATGAACGCTGTATACGCATTTCAGTTCTTGTATCTATTGAAGAAGTCGCTTCATCAAGTATAAGCATAGGCGGAATACTGAGCATTACTCGTGTAATGCAGAGAAGCTGCTTTTGTCCTTGAGAAAGTCCTGAGTTGCTGTCGCTTACAATGGTATCGTATCCTTTGGGCAGACGTTTGATAAAGCTGTGGGCATGAGTTGCCTTAGCAGCTTCCATAACCTCTTCATCAGTTGCATCAGGTTTTCCCATTATAATGTTCTCTCGAATAGTACCGCTTTTTAGCCATGTTTCCTGCAAAACCATACCATAGCTTGTGCGTAGGCTTGCTCTTGTTGTATCCTTTATATCAGTGCCTTCAATCAAAATTTGACCGGTATTTACATCATAAAATCTCATTAACAGATTGATTAAGGTAGTTTTACCGCAGCCGGTAGGTCCGACAATAGCAATTCTCTGACCGGGCTTTACTTTAAGATTGAAATTCTGAATAAGCTGCGCATTGGGAGAATATGAGAAATTCACATTGTTAAGCTCAATGTTACCCTTGACATTTTGCAAAACAATTGCATTTTCAGAATCAGGAATTTGAGCCTGTTCTTCTATCAAATCGAAAACTCTGTCCGCACAAGCCAGTGCATTTTGAAGTTCTGTAACAACTCCGGAAATTTCGTTGAAAGGCTTTGTATATTGGTTTGCATAGCTGAGAAAGCACGATAATCCACCCACGGTCATGCCGCCCTTTATAACTGCAAATGCACCTGTTAATCCTACTGCAGCATAAATTATGCTATTGATAAAACGTGTCGTAGGATTAGTAAGTGATGAGAAGAAAACCGCTTTTACAGATGCCTTTGTAAGTCTGTTGTTAATCTCGTCAAAACGATTAAGAGCTTCTTCTTCGTAAGAGAAAGCACGTACAACCTTTTGATTTCCAATCATTTCATCAACGAGAGCAGTTTGTTCTCCTCTGATTTCAGATTGAAGTTTGAAATACTCATAAGTACTCTTAGCAATAAACTTCGCAACAAATAAAGATATAGGTGTTAAAATAAATACAAGTACTGTTATTTTAATATTAATACTAATCATGAATGCTAACGTGCCAAAGATAGTAACAATACCAGTAAAGAGCTGAGTAAACCCCATAAGCAGTCCGTCAGCAAATTGGTCTACATCAGCGATGATTTTACTCACAATTTCTCCGTGACGGTGAGAGTCAATGTAGGAGAGAGGCATTTTTTGCAGCTTGTTGAAAGCTTCGTTTCTAATGTCACGTACCACCTGAAAGGTTACACGGTTGTTGATAGTATTCATAAACCATTGCAGTATAGCGTTTACACCAACCATAACAGCAATTTTGATAAGGATATTTAATATTGCGTTAAAATCGACATCATCTTTTCCGACTATCAAATCAATGGCTTTACCGATTAGAATTGGAATATACAATGATAAAGCGACGGTGACAGCAGCAAATAAAATTGATAAAAATATCCAAAGCTTGTATTTTGAAATATAAGCAAGAACTTTTTTTAGCGTACCTTTACGGTTGACAGTTTTGTTTTGTTTCATTTTTTTCTGCCCTCACTTTCAAACTGGGAATCGTATATTTCCTTGTAGATATCGCATTTTTCAAGTAGCTCTTTGTGCTTACCCAAACCTACGATTTTACCGTCGTCAAGAACCACAATCTGATCTGCATAGCGAATAGATGAAGCTCTTTGCGAAACTATAAATACAGTAGGGCAGCCAGGGATTTCTCTAAGAGATTTCCTCAATTTGGCTTCTGTTGCATAATCAAGAGCTGATGAACTGTCATCTAAAATTAGGACTTTAGGATTACCTACAACAGCTCTTGCAATGGTTAAACGCTGTCTTTGACCACCTGATAAATTCTTACCGCCCTGTTCGATTTCAAAATCGAGTCCGTTTTCTTTTTTGTCAATAATTTCTTTTGCTTGAGCGATTTCCAAAGCATTCATAATATCATTATCAGTAGCATCTTTTTTGCCCCATCTAATATTATCACGAACACTTCCCTTAAATAAAACGGCTTTTTGAGGAACTATACCAAACATATCTCTAAGTTCTCTTGTTCTGTATTCTTTAATATTTTTGCCATTGATGATAACTTCACCACTCTCAACATCGTAAAATCTGGAAATAATATTTACAAGTGATGTTTTGCCTGAACCTGTTCCGCCGATGATGCCTATTGTTTCACCTTTTTTAATTTTCAAATTAATATCATAAAGCGAATAATCAGCAGCATTTTTATATCTCAGATTTGCATTTTTTATTTCAATAATATAATTGCTTTCACCATCAATGATACCGTTTCCTGAAATAACAGTTGGCTTAATTTCAAGCACTGCTTCAATTCTGTTTCCACAAGCTACAGATTTTGTAATGCTGATAATCAGATTCGCAAGCTTTATCAATTCCACCAAAATTTGCGACATATAATTATACAAAGCAACAACAGCACCCTGTGTAAGTATTCCCTTGTACACTTCAAGTGCCCCTGTATAAATTAGTATTATAATTGCGACATTAATAATAACAAATGTCAAGGGATTCATTAATGCGGATATTTTACCAGTAAACATTTGTAAATTAGTGAGAGTGTTGTTAGTATCCTCAAATTCATTAATCTCCTCATTTTCCTTGCAAAAAGCTCTGATTACTCTAACACCGGAAAGATTCTCCTGAGTAATATCCAAAACATCGTCCAATCGCTGCTGAATCTTATTGTAAAGAGGAATACAGCCCATCATTATTCCAAAAATAACTATTGATAATAATACCACTGCACCTATAAATATCATTGCAGCACGAGTATCAATCGTAAAAGCCATTATTGTTGCACCAAATACAATAAACGGTGAACGTAAAAATAATCTTAATGTTAGGTTCACACCATTCTGAACCTGATTCATATCACTTGTCAATCTGGTAATGAATGTTGCAGTACCGGTTTCGTCAAGCTCAGAGTAAGAAAGCTTTTGAATATGGTCAAACAGAACATGACGAAGCTTCGCTGTAAAATTGATTGCGGCCTTTGCCGAGAAATACTGAGCTGTTACAGAACAAATCAATCCAAATAATCCGCAGCTTATCATTATTACACACATTTTTATTACATAATTTGTATCATTGTTACCGATGCCCTTATCAATAATTGCAGCTACCACAAGAGGGACAAAAAGCTCAAGCAATGCCTCTATCATTTTGAAAACTGGAGCAAGAACACATTCTTTTCTGTACCCCTTCATATAAACAAGAATCTTCTTCATAAATCCACCACCGCAAAACAATATAATTTAAGGACAGCAGATATAGGTATAAAACTTACTGTCCTTAATTCTTTATTTATCTATTATTCTGTATCTTTAATATTAATTTTTCTTAAATATGATTCGCCTATTCCAAGAAAAACAAATAGGTATGGTGTAACAATAGGTGTTGCAAGATTAAATAATGCTTGTGAACAGTATGATACCACAACGAGTATTACAATCAAAATTCCGACATTTTCCTTACAGCTTTTTGCACATCTTAAAACAAGCGAAACCAACGCCGTAACATAAGCCAATACACCCAAAATTCCAGTAGTAACAAGGTAATTCAAATACTCATTATGAGCATTATCAAACACACTACCGTGACGTTTTAGCATGTCCTCACGGTAAACAGCTTTAATAACAGGACCAAATGTATCCGGACCAGTGCCAACAATCATATTCTTAATTCCGCCGTCTTTGAAAAGTAAAACACTTCTAATCCAAGCATATCCTCTGTGAGTACCCCATTGGTCGTTCAGTCTAAGATATTTGGTAAGTGCCCCAAGCTCCGTTGTTGTATTAATAAAGCTAAAATATATAAACACAAAAGCAATGGAAAACGCACAGACCCCAACAAAAACAGCCGCTATCGTTCTTACTATTTTAGGAAATTCATTTTTATATGATCTCCTAACCCAATAGAAAATCATCGCCAGAAAGCCTGCAACACTTATAAACATATACATTCTTCTATCAAAAACAATAGTATGCGGCAGTGTATCAAGTTCACGCATGTTACCATTGCAAAGCATTGAAATAAGATTAAGCAGTTTTCCCGATATAAGCATAATAAATATCGCCAAGAAATACTTAAACAGTCTATTAGCACTTCTGCATGAAAAAACAAACAAAACAGCAAGGAAAGCTACAAGACCAAAATAACCGCTGTCACTGTTGGCAACAAGTAATCCCATGAAGCAAATAACAATTGAAGCACCGTAATATCCTGATAACAATAAATCCTTTGACATTACAAAAGCTGCTGTAACAACCGGCAAAGCAACACATACAAACGCAGAAAATAAATTAATATTTCCAATTGTTGTTATAAATGTTTCCTGTTGGTCTTCTTTAATTGAGTTAATTAGATCAAACGGATCAATATAAAATTCATGAAGTATCGCAATCAAGCATACTATGCAAGATGTAAATGCAAAAATATCGAATACAAACTCTTTACACTTTAGATATCTGGAAAGCTGAAAATAACAAAGAACGTAAACAGACATAAGAATAAGACCAGAATCACGCCCTTGTGCACCTGTCAATGCGTCTTTGCCGTAGGGGGAAAGGAGCGTAGATACTGTTCCTACAACAAGAAACATAAACATTCCCCAGTCTGTTATCGACAGCTTAAACATTTTTTTAGGCCACTGTTCTTTATCAATACCGCATACATATGTAGCCAATATGAAAAAAAGCAAAATTAAATTTGTTGCTATAAAGTAATGAAGCTTGTCAGATCTCACATTAAATAACTTATCTGTCAAATATACCGGAAAAATCGTAAACATACTGATTATAAATATATTGGCAAATCTTTCGTGCATAGACAGCTTATTAAAAACTTTGACGTTTCCTTTGGTTTTAGTAGAATCCACTATTGACCCTCCTTATTTCAAAGAATCTATATACGACTGTAATATTACAGTTGCGGCAACTGCATCAACCGTCTTTTTTCTTTTCTTTCCACGAACATTAGTATCGTTTAAATATTGATGAGCGATCATAGTGGTGCATCGTTCGTCCTGTAATTTTATTGGAATATCAATCAGCTCAGCTAATTTATCGGCAAATGCTCTGGCACCTGCGGCACTTTCTCCTTCGGAACCGTCCATATTTTTTGGAAGACCAAGTACAAGAAGTTCTGCCTTTTCTTTTTCTGCAAGCTGAATAATTTTTTCAGCAAGCTTATCTCGGTTCCACTCTTCGATTACACAAAGAGGAGAAGCAAGAAACATCATCTTATCGCAAACAGCAATTCCGGTTCTCGCTTTTCCTAAATCGACTGCCATAATAATCATTTTTTCTACCACATCCTTCTATTTTTTTGTTATTAAAAATATCATTCACCATTTTAATTCTAATATAATATTTTTATTTTAAAAAAGAGCCGTAACTTAAAAAACTTTTTTCAAAAACTTATTTACAATTTGTCGAAACTATGATATAATAAATACACATAAAATTAGTATAAGGTTCTTGGATTTCAATTTATTTCGACTAAATAAAATTTATTTTGTTGTTTTTTGAGGCTCCGACAGTTTTATGGTTAAATACAAACACTTGATATTTTATCACATTATTTCTGATTTGTACAGAGAAAAAAACAAATTTTTATTATTTTTCATTGCTTTCATAATTCAGCCGTTTGCTGTAAAACTTGTTAGCAAGCAATTAAAATTAAATGTATTTTCTTTATGCTTGTTCAGAATAGTGTTTTTATTATCGAGGTTTGTTATTTGTATTCTTTCAAGGTATATATATTTAGTGTTGAAAATTATAATGGAGTAATGATGTTATGATTAATAATAGTAAATTTTCGTTGGTACTGCGTCAGTGTAGAGAAAATGCGGGATTGACTCAAAAGCAGGTCGCTGATGCTCTTAGCGTGGAGCGTTCCACATATGCTTATTACGAAACAGGCTCTACTCACCCAAGTGGATCTATGATTATTAAGCTTGCAAGAATTTTTAATATTCCGTATACTGTTTTTATGGATGCGGTAGGTGATACTGATTTTGACAGCAAGCCAGAGGATATGTCGGAAACAACGCTGAGAGAAGATTCCTGGCTTACAAGAGAAAAGATGTACACGTTACCTAAAAAGGAACAAACACTTCTCGTGAACTTCCGCTCATTAACAGAAGAGCAGAAACAGGGAATTGTTGAAAGAGTTATTGAAATGAAAAAGGAAAATAGTAAAAAAGCAAAAAAATAAAAATTTTAAATTTTCTCTTTACAAATTGTTTATGATGTGTTATAATAACATCACGCTTGTTTCGTAGTGCGGTTTAATGTACTGCATTTGTCTTATGAGATTAAGCGTCGGTAAAGTGCCCCTTTCACGGTCGGCGGACTAAACTCTTTTTGAGTATTCACCTGACCACGTACTGTGAATGTTTCCGTTAATAATTGGGTAAGTATTTTTTAGATAGGTGGAAACATAATGACAAAAGCAGAGAAAACTGCAATTATGGCAGAATACGCAACTCATGAGGGTGATACAGGTTCTCCTGAGGTACAGATTGCTATTCTTACAAAGAGAATCAATGACCTCACTGAGCATCTTAAAACTCATAAGAAGGATCACCATTCACGCCGTGGCCTTCTCAAAATGGTTGGTAAGAGAAGAAATCTCTTGAACTACCTTATCAAGGTTGATATTGAGAGATACCGTTCTATTATCGCTAGACTTGGTATTCGTAAGTAATTCAAAAAAGGGGGCAGGTGTTTTCATCTGTCCCTGAAAGTGTTATTAGTGTAATTATTATGTTGGAAGTGCGGGTATATTTAGCGGTAAAATATATGTATTGAAATCTATGTATGTATATTTTATTGCTAAATTCCGAACTCCAACAAAGAAGGAAGGAATTTATAAAATGGCAAATTCAATTAAGACATTCGATAAATTTAGAGTATTTGAAACAGAATTTGCAGGCCGTCCGCTTGTTGTAGAAACAGGTAAAATGGCACAGCTTGCAAACGGTTCTTGTTTAGTTCGCTACGGTGAAACAGTTGTACAGGTTGCAGTTACAGCCGCACCTAAGCCACGTGACGGAGTAGACTTTTTTCCACTTTCCGTTGATTATGAAGAGAAGCTTTACGCTGTAGGCAAGATTCCCGGTTCTTACCTGAAGAGAGAGGGCAGACCCTCAGAGAAGGCTATTCTCGTTTCAAGAGTTATCGACAGACCTATCCGTCCTCTTTTTCCAAAAGATATGAGAAACGATTGTTCTGTAGTTGCTACAGTTATGGCTGTTGATCCTGATTGCTCACCTGAGATTACAGCAATGGTTGGTACATCTATAGCTCTTTCAATTTCCGATGTTCCGTGGAACGGTCCTGTAAGCAGTGTGTCAGTTGGATATATCGAAGGAGAATACGTAATCAATCCTGACAAGGAACAGCGTGCAAAAAGTAAAATGGCAGTAACAGTAGCTTCTACTGACAGCAGAATTGCTATGATTGAAGCAGGTGCAGATTGTGTTTCTGACGAAGTGATGTACAACGGCATTATGGCTGGTCACGAAGCTAACCAAAAAATCATCGAATTCATTAAGGGTATTCAGGCTGAGATTGGTAAAGAGAAATTCTCTTATCCCAGCAATGAGCCTGACCATGATATGTTTGAAGCTATCAAATCATTCTGCGAAGACGATGTTAGAGCAGCCCTTGATACAGATGATAAGACTGTAAGAGATGAGCGTTTGAAGCCGATTTATGAGGCAGTTCACGAAAAGTTCGATGAAATTTATCCGGAAATGGAAGCTCAGATTGATGACTGCCTTTACAAGACACAGAAATTTATTGTTCGTCGTTGGCTTCTTGATGAGCAAAAGCGTGTTGACGGCAGAGGTATGGATGATATAAGACCGCTTGCTTCTGAAGTTGGTATATTGCCAAGAGTTCACGGTTCGGGTCTTTTCACAAGAGGTCAGACACAGGTTCTTACTATTACCACGCTTGGTCCTGTTTCTGATAAGCAGGTGCTTGATGGCATTGACGATGAAGAAGAGAAGAGATATATTCATCACTACAACTTCCCAAGCTATTCTGTTGGCGAAACAAAGCCGAGCAGAGGTCCTGGCAGACGTGAGATTGGCCACGGTGCTTTAGCAGAAAGAGCACTTGCTCCTGTTATTCCGTCAGTTGAAGAATTCCCATATGCAATCCGCCTTGTAAGTGAGGTGGTTTCTTCCAATGGTTCAACATCTCAGGGTTCTGTATGCGGTTCTACACTTTCTCTTATGGATGCAGGTGTTCCGATTAAAGCTCCTGTTGCAGGTATTTCATGCGGTCTTATTACTGAGGGCGAGCGTTGGATGACAATGGTTGACATTCAGGGTCTTGAGGATTTCTTTGGCGATATGGATTTCAAAGTAGCAGGTACAAAGGACGGCATTACAGCTATCCAGATGGATCTTAAAATTAGCGGACTCACCCCTGAAATGGTTAAGGAAGCTCTTGAGAAAACTCATAAAGCTCGTAATTACATTCTTGATGAGGTTATTCTCAAAGCTATCGACAAGCCTAGAGCAGAGCTATCTCCATATGCACCTAAGATGTTCACAACAACAATTGCTGCTGATAAGATCAGCGAAGTTATCGGCAAGAGCGGTAAGGTGATAAAGGAGATTCAGGCACAATTTGAAGTTAAGGTTGATATCGAAGAGAACGGCGATATCGGCAATGTTTTCGTAAGCGGCATGGATACAGAAAAATGCAAGGGTGCTGTTTCTGCAATTGAGCTTATTGCGAACGGTCCTGAAATCGGTGCAATTTTCTACGGAAGAGTTACACGTCTTATGGAATTTGGTGCATTTGTTGAGATTGCACCGGGCATGGAGGGTCTTTGCCATATTTCAAGACTTGATGTTAAGCGTACAGAAAAGGTTTCTGATGTAGTAACAGAGGGTGATACAATTATTGTTAAGGTTCTTGAAATTGACGACAAGGGCAGATTAAATCTTTCCAGACGTGATGCTTTAATCGAAGTTGAGGGTTTGAAGCCTGAGAACGATATCAGCACAGGCAGTCAGCAGCGTAGACCGAGAAATAACGATAGAAGAAATAATTTTAAACGTAACTGATAGCATATTAGCTGCGTATAAAAATCTTTGATATAAAACTAGTATCACATACAACGCACGTTTGTTGAATGTGATGCTAGTTTTGTTAGGAGAGATAAAGTCATTGAGATTTAATAATTAATGACATATATTTGAAATAGACCCTCTAAAGCGGATAATGACTTTTGCTTTAGAGGTTCGTTTTGTTGTAACCTAAATTCGAGTTTAAATGTACGAACAAAAATACATAAATATATATGAGGTGGAGATTAATTTTCTCCACCTCATACTTTTAAAGGTTTTGTTTAAATACGTTCAGAATCGGATTATATGTTATCTACATTATGTTTTACACGTTCCTGCACCTCTGCACGCTTACCGTTATTAAAACGCTCCACAGTACCAACCAAGTAGCCTGTAATACGTCTGATTCGCTCAAAGCCTACACCTTCATCATTTTCAACTCTGCCACATTGAGGGCAAACGTCACCAATAATTCCAGTATATCCGCAGCATGGATCTCTGTCAACAGGGTGATTGATTGAACCGTAACCAATTCCGCTTTCTTTCATAATTCTAATAACGCTTTCAAAAGCGTCCAAATTCTGAAGCGGATCACCATCAAGCTCAATGTAGGAGATATGTCCACCATTTGTAAGCTCATGATACGGTGCCTCAAGTTTAATCTTATCAAAGGCTGCGATAGGATAATAAACCGGAACATGGAAAGAATTTGTATAATAATCTCTATCAGTAACACCTGGTATTACACCATAACGCTCTTTGTCCATTCGTACAAATCTTCCGCTCAAGCCTTCTGCCGGAGTTGCAATGAGTGAGAAGTTAAGTCCGTATTTTTGTGCGGCTGCGTCCATCTTCTTTCTCATGTAACCCACAATCTCAAGACCAAGATTCTGTGCCTCTTTACTTTCGCCGTGATGTTTGCCAATTAGGGATTTTAAGCACTCTGCTAAGCCGATAAAGCCCAGTGTAAGAGTTCCATGTTTAAGTACATCTTTTATGCTGTCATCAACATTAAGCTTGTCGGAATCAATCCAAACACCCTGTCCCATAAGGAAAGGATAGTTACGAGGTGTTTTGTCAGCTTGAATTTCAAATCTTGCAAGAAGCTGATCAATAACCAGGTTGATTCTACTGTCTAGCTGATCATAAAAGAAGTCGATATTGCCGTTGCTAAGTATTGCAATTCTCGGAAGATTAATCGAAGTAAAGCTTAGATTTCCTCTTCCTGAAACAATCTCTCTTGTAGGATCGTAAACATTAGCCATAACTCTTGTACGGCAGCCCATATAAGCACATTCCGTTTCCGGATGTCCCTCTTTGTAATACTGTAGATTAAACGGTGCATCTATGAAGCTAAAGTTCGGAAACAAACGTTTTGCCGAAACTCTCATAGCAAGTTTAAATAAATCATAATTCGGTTCACCGGGATTATAGTTAATTCCCTCTTTTACTTTGAAAATATGAATAGGGAAGATAGGTGTTTCGCCGTTGCCAAGTCCTGCCTCAGTTGCGAGCAAAACATTTTTTATAACCATGCGTCCCTCAGGAGAGGTATCTGTACCGTAATTAATTGAACTGAAAGGAATCTGTGCACCGGCACGACTGTGCATTGTATTAAGGTTGTGTACAAGTGCTTCCATAGCCTGGTAACAAGCTCTGTCTGTTTCTGATTGTGCGTGTTTATAAGCAAACCTTTGAAGCTTTCCTGCAAGCTTTTCACCGTAGCTTTCAGTTAATAATGTAAGCTCTGCCTGCTGATATTCTTCACCATCATCAAGACGAGGAATCTTTCCGGAAATTTCCTCAGCCTTATCAGCAATTGCAAATGCAGTATTCTGAGCGTTGTCGTCCTCACAAAGAAGCTCTATTGCCCTTGCCAGATTTTGTCTATATATACGTCTGTATGTCTTAATAATACCCTTGGACATACCATAATCAAAATTAGGGATACTCTGACCGCCGTGCTGGTCGTTCTGATTAGACTGAATTGCGATACATGCAAGAGCACTGTAGCTAGCGATATCGTTCGGTTCTCTCAAAAATCCATGTCCGGTGCAGAATCCGCCGTTAAAAAGCTTCTCAATGTCAATCTGACAACAAGTAGTAGTAAGCGTCAAAAAGTCCAGATCATGAATATGAATGTCACCCTCGATATGTGCTTTTGCATGCTCCGGCTTTAGTATGTACATTTCGTAAAACTGCTTGGCACCCTCAGAACCATATTTCAGCATTGTACCCATTGCAGTATCACCATCAATATTTGCGTTTTCACGCTTGATGTCATTATCTCTTGCTGATTTAAAGGTAAGATCTTCGTAAATACGCATAAGCTTTGTATTCATTGTACGCATTCTTGTGCGTTCTGCTCTGTAAAGAATGTATTCCTTAGCTGTTCTCGCATGACCATTCTCAATCAAGATTTTCTCAACGATATCCTGAACATGCTCAACACTAGGAACGCAATCCTCTCCAAGCTCTTTTTCTAAATAAGCTACCACCTGATCTGCAAGGTCATTAGCAACCTCCATATTTTTTCCGCCGACAGATTTTGCTGCCTTAAAGATTGCCTCAGCGATCTTAACCTTATTAAAAGGAACAGTTCTTCCGTCTCGTTTTACAATAGCAGTGATCATCAATTAAGCCTCCAATTAAATAAAAAAAGATTAAATACACAAAAACAATGTATCATACAATAACAATACATTATTGGTTAAATTATTAAGTTTTTCACACACCCCATAAGTGTTCTATTAAAAGGGTGAGTAAATTTAAGTATATAGTATATCCTGTTGACTGTCAAGGGTGTAATGTGTTTTTTCAACAATATTTATTTAAAAACCCGAAATTTTCCTAAGACTCTTAAACTCTCCCTGAACCACTAGATATTGTGGTTGAACAGTCTAGTATATACTATATATTGTATCTGAATGATTTTAATTGCAAAAAGGAATTAAAATAAAATTTTTATACTTTGTAATAATATTTGTCGAATTGTATTTATTATAGACAAATATTAAGTTGGTGGTTCTAATAGATTTCATAACTACATATAATCAATTAGACACAACTTTTGAAAGATAAAGGAGAGTTATTTAATGGAATATCCTGTAAAAACAGATGGTATTTTTGTTAGTAAGGTGATCTTTGAGGAAAACAGCGAACAGACAGTAGATGCAGATTTCGGGCTTCCGGATTATTGTCCGGACATTCAGAAAATTCTGAAGTGCCAGATAGAACCCCACATTGAAAGTAAAAACATTATTGGCGACAGAATTGAGATCGAGGGCATAAGTGTAGTGCGAATCATCTACATAGATGCCATCAAAACATCTGTCCGCTGCACCGAGCAGAGCTATCCATTTAGCATCAGCAGCAATCTGAAGGATACGCCTCAGTTTGCGGTTGTTCAAACGGACATCAAGGTGAATTATCTTAACTGCCGTGCCTTGTCGCCTCGCCGTCTTAACATTCACGGAGCCTTCAATGTGCTTATTAAGGTTATTGATAAGTCTGAGGTTCGCACCTGTACACATATACAAGGCGATGATATTCAGCAGAAGAAGCAAACAATCGACTACTCCTACCTTGAGGGACTTTCTCAGCAGCAGTTTTCTGTAACAGAAACTCTCGAAACAGGTCAAAACAGACCAGCAATTCAAGCTGTCATAAGAAGCGATATTCGAGCAGTATGCAGCGAATGTAAGCCAATCGCTAACAAGATCATGTACAAAGGTGAACTGTTGGTTAAGATAATGTACCTTTCAGATCTTGATAGCGGAAAGGTAGAAACAATGGAGTATAATATCCCATTTAGTCAGGTAATAGATTTGAATGGAGTTACCGAAAAAAGTGAATGTGCCGTAAGAACAGAAGTTATGAATTACAGTGTAACTTTGCGTAGTGAAATAGGCTTTGATGATCCGCTGCCTGTACTCTCTGCAAAGCTTTGCGTTACGGCTTTTTCTTTCGAAAAGCGTGACACTATGGTTATAACAGACTGCTATTCAACGAAATATGCAATCGAACCTGAATATACCGCCAATACACTGCCACAGCTTATCGCAAATGTCAAGGAAACTATTATAGATAAGTCAACAGTTGATTTTACTGATACATCAATTTCTAAGGTAATAGATGTATGGGTAGAAAAGGGCAGCGTTATTTGCAGCCAGACGGACGACAAAACCTCGCTTACCGGCAAATACAATGTTTGTATCTTAGCTGTAGATCCTGATAACAATGTGATTTACACTGAACGAACAATGGAGTATAATCACACAGTGAATGATATCCCCAAGCTTTCGCAGCTCAGCAGTTACGTATCTCCCGAATGTATCTCCGTGGGCTTTAGATTCTGCTCTGAAAAGAGAATTGAAGTCCGAACCGAAATGCTCATATCAGGCGAGATTTACAACACAATCAGCACAACAGCAGTATCATCTGTAAAAGCTGATGAGGATAAGAAACGCCGCAAGGAAAGCGATTCTACATCACTTATTCTTTACTTTGCCACTGAAGGGGAAGATGTATGGGGGATTGCAAGAGATTACTGTACCAGTGTAACACAGGTAAGACAGGAGAACGATTTAACAGAGGATATACTTACTTCCGACAGAATGTTAATGATTCCAGTTTGATAATATAATATACGCTGATGACAAACCCGATTCGCTTTTTATAGAGAAGAGAATCGGGTTTAATCTTTAGAATTAGTTTTACTTTTTTAATATTCTCATAGAATTTATAACAGCAAGAATCATAACGCCAACGTCCCCAAAAACAGCTTCCCACATTCCGGCAATACCAAACGCACCAAGAACGAGGAAAAGAATTTTAATTGCTATAACAAACGCAATGTTTTGCAGAACAATTTTCTTTGTACAGCGAGCTACACTTATTGCATCAATCAACTTTGAAGGTTCATCTGTCATCAATACAACATCGGCAGCCTCAATAGCTGCATCAGAACCTAATGCTCCCATTGCGATACCTACATCTGCACGAGCCAGTACAGGTGCATCGTTAATACCGTCACCGACAAAAGCCAGTTTTTTATTAGGCTGCTTTTCAAGATCCAGCTTTTCGAGCTGTTCAACCTTTTGATCAGGTAGAAGCTCACCATAATATTCTGTTACACCTAACTCATTAGCAACTGATTCTGCTATTATCTTACTGTCACCTGTTAGAATAACAGTCTTTGTAATACCAAGCTCCTTGAGTCCGTCAATTGCTTTTTTGCTGTCAGTCTTTATTTCATCTGAAATCACAATGCAGCCGGCAAATTTTCCGTCAATAGCAATATAAACAGCTGTTCCGACTTTATCGGTTTTCTCAAAGTCAATATGATTTTTAATCATTAGTTTTTCATTTCCGGCAAGAACACTTTGAAGATTGACATTTGCACATACTCCATGACCTGATATCTCGGAATAGTTATTAATCTCATCTTTATTTATATCCTTATTGTACGCATTAACAATAGAACGGGCAATAGGGTGATTGGACATACATTCGGCTTTTGCAGCAAGCTCTAAAACCTTTTGTTTTGAAAAACCGTTGCTTACTGAAATATGCGAAACATCAAATACACCCCTTGTCAAAGTGCCGGTTTTATCAAATATAATAGTATCAACAGCGTTTAAAGCTTCCAGATAGTTACTTCCTTTAACAAGAACTCCTTTTTTGGAAGCTGCACCAATTCCACCGAAAAACGTGAGTGGTATGGAAATCACCAATGCACATGGACAGGAGATTACAAGAAATACAAAGCATCTTCGAATCCAGCTTGCCCATTCACCGCCAAATAAAAGCGGGGGAATTACGCCCAAAAGAACAGCCATAATAACTACCACTGGTGTATAATAACGTGAAAATGTAGTAATGAAATTTTCACTTTGAGCCTTTCTGCCGGCAGCATTTTCCACAAGCTCAAGAATTTTTGAAGCAGTTGACTCGCCAAATTCTTTTGTTACCTTCACCGTAAGCAATCCGTTTTCGTTGATACAGCCTGACAGAACAGTATCTCCTTGTTTAACCTTTCGAGGTACAGATTCACCAGTGAGAGCGGTTGTATTCAACATTGCTTCACCATCAGTCACAATACCGTCAAGAGGAATTTTTTCACCAGGCTT
>CACYEJ010000372.1 GCA_902773395.1 uncultured Ruminococcus sp. | reverse complement strand
CCATAATTATGTGCATTCATATACTCTGCAAGAGCTTGAAGTGGAGTTTTAGTTGACTGTCCCCTTGACTTTCTTCCCAACCCTCCGCTTTTTTTAGGGGAATAGCTTTCTTCATCTGATTGGGTAGATAGATATAGATCTCTACCATTTCTCCCAGTTGAAGTAGAACCTGAACCTTTTGCCCCCATTGATCCGGTGTTGGTACTGGCATTTCTTTGATTATTTGCAGATTCGTAAAAATTGTTTTGACTTCCACCATTTGGGGATGTTCCTCTATTTGAGCCGGGTTTAGAGCCATTTCCACTTGCAGCAGATGATCCCATAGAAACACTTCCGCCAAGAATCTGAGCAGCCTGAGAAAGCTGTCCGAGATTATGTTGAAACGAACTTGAAGCTTGTGCAGAAACATTTGCATAATCTCCGCCAAACGATGATATTAATGCAATGTTTTGATTTGTCCTTGTGGCTGAGTCTTGAATATCGGCTAAGGTCTCTTGTTCTTGTTGTTCAATTATACGAAGTTCTGAATTGGCTTCAGCTTCTTCTGAGCGTAATTGCGAATCCTGCTGTTCATAATCTTCGATTTGCTCCTGTGTAGAGGATATTTCAGACATGACGGCTGCAATTTCCGCACTATTATCTACACCTTCACCATTCTCATCAGAGCTTGACTCCTCATTTTCCAATGATCTCAATTCAAGATATAAACTTTGTAAACGAAAGTTTTGTGTTTCTATTGCCTCTTGTATATTATTACGCTGAGTTCGTATAGATTCAAGTCTATGCTTAACACTGATTTCAGATGATTTAAGTCCTTCGGCTTTGCTAATAAACTCACTTGCAGTTAGTTTCAAATAATCACCTCTTTTTAACTTTAATCATTCCAGTATGAGTCTGCTTTTTTCCAAATATCTCTTACAGCGGTGGAATAAAATCTCGCCCTTACATCGAGAATCCTTGAACAAGTGCCCTTTATTGTTTTTTCCATATATCTTTTTGCATCACTTTGAAGATTTATTCCGACTTCTGTAACAAGAGAATAGAATAGGTCTATATTCTCTGCTGTCAATTCTTTATCTCCAATTTCAACACAAATCTCAAAACAGCTATAATAGGCATCTTGATAAGCTTTGCATATACTATGGAGTTGTTCAACAGATATTCTTGTAAAATCATCATTTATACTTGTTCGGATTTTCTGTAAGATAGCATTTGTCTGTCTATTATATATTTCATATATATCCAGACGAGTAAAATTCTTGCACAAAGCGACCAACTGCTCATATTCACAATAATCGCAAAGAACAGTATGTTCTTTTTTTCTGCTCCAATCGACATACTTCTTAACATCTTTATATACATCTCGTGTAGGAATAAACATTATATGCGAAATCTCTCTAATGTCTCTTAGATAATTGAAACCATCAAATAATCCACAATACTTTTCAATTATTAATGCCTTTAATTGTAATTTATGATCTTCAAATTCGTCAGCAAGTGACATCCACTTAAAATAATAGCTTGAATATTCTTTTGCGATTGATTCTATTATGGTTTGACTTACTGATTGTGCCTTCCAATTGATTTCAGATAATAACTGATCGTGTAGAGTGTTAAAATCTCTAATTATTTGCAAAGCACAAATACTATAAGATCGTTCTATGAGAGGAGAAAAAAACTTGCTCCCAAATAATAAACCTGGAGATTCAAGATTATTTATGTTTACGAATAATTCAATCTCAGATCTTGCAACTTTCGTTTTCTCTAAAATGGTAGTAATTATCTTGTTTCCCCATAAGTGTTTATAATCAATACATTCAAAAATATGTAAAAATGCTTCAATTATTCTTGCACTCATGTATTGTGCATTGTTTCCATAGTTTTCAACTATACTGATATTATTAAAGAAAAGGTTATTACATTCTGTTAGGATAATCGCAATTTTTTCATTTATGCTAATCCTTTTTTCACCCTTAACAGTACAAAAATCTGTAAAGGCTGATTTCGGATTTGTAAATTGAGATTCCATTTTATTAATATCCGCTAACACATCTGTTGGATTATTTGAAATAGAGTATAGCCTTTTATATCGCTCTATTTTCGATAACCACTTGCTTCCCTCGATAAAAGCAGGAACAATATTAGACGAGTTCAATTCTCCTATTTGCTCATACAAAGAGGAAAAAGAAGAAACAACACGCTGAATAATTATTTCTAAACTACGATTGAGTAATTCTTGGTAAACCGGGTATTCTTTAATAATGCCAAACAATTCAATATCAGTTGGAGATTCATAAATATCATTGTAATATTTTTCGATACGTGCGATGTCTGTAACGACATCTTCATCATACGAGTAATATTCTTCAAGAAATGCAAGAAGTTCTTCATTTGACAACAAAGAGTATTCCTCAGAAGATTTTTGCCATTTTGTCATTTGCATCTTGAAAGGCTTAAGAAGCCCTTCGTAAAAAACTAACGCTTCACCCGGCAAATAAATGCTTTGTTCAGCTAACTGATCTGCTGATGCTGACATTGTACTTCCGAGTAATTCTCGATCATCATTTGCAGTAATTCTATGTCCTATTTTCAGTCCCGTGTTTTTAAGGACTTCTGGTGCCATTACAGAGGGCAACTGGTCAGCAATAACTATTCCTTCATTTAATGCTCTAACTTCTGCTAACATTTTTACAAGAAATTTTGTTGCAGACACTTTGGGGTCAACCTTGTCTCCAATATTTTCCTGAGTTGGTCCTACAAGATTATGAGCTTCTTCGTAAAAAATTATATGGTTAATACCAGTATTATTATTGGTACCTTGTGGTGATTTATCTTGTGTTTTTCTTATTTTCAAGGTTTCACGAATTAGTGTAGATATAAGTAGT
>CACYEJ010000371.1 GCA_902773395.1 uncultured Ruminococcus sp. | reverse complement strand
TCGAACCCTTGGTACCTCTCGGTATCACTAGTTTTCAAGACTAGCTCCTTAAACCACTCGGACACCTCTCCAAACGACTTCTATATTTTAACATAATTAATTGTACTTGTCAAGAGTTTTTTTAAAATTTTTTATCATAATCATTTTATCTTTTTTGCAATATAAAGCTGTAGATGCAAATAAAAACAGACGGTGTTTAAACTGTGTTTCACCGCCTGTTTTATGTTTGATAGAGCAGCTATTGTTAGGCTGCCTTTTTTAAAATTTAAATTTTGTGTTAGATTAATTCATCAAGCTGCAAACCAAATCTGCATATTCAGACGGATCCTCTACCTGTAAGCCTGCAATAATCACCGCTTGATTGTAAAGCAGCTTTGCATACTTCTCAGCCTTTTCCTTGTCCGCTGTGATGTTTGCTATCAAAGCGTTTACCGCCGGATGAGAAGCGTTGATTTCAAGCACTCTTTCGGCTCTAACCATAGCTTCCGGCTGTGCCATTGCCATGTACTTCTCCATTTCAAACGAAACTCCGCCCTTTGCTGTAAGGCATACAGGGTGACTTTTGAGCTTCTTTGAGAAAACAACCTCTTTTACCTTGTCGCCAAGCGTATCCTTGATGAACTTCAAAGTATCGGTATCTTTGGTGTTGTTGTCGTCCTTGTTGTCGTTTTCCTCTTCAACGTCCTCGTTCACGATGTTCTTGAAGTTCTTGCCGTTGTAGTCGTTCATGCTCTGGAATGCAAACTCGTCAATCTCCTCTGCGCAGTACAGAATCTCTCTGCCCTTGTCACGGAAATATTCTGTCTGAGGGAGCTTGTCGATGCTGTCAATGCTTTCGCCTGTCGCAAAGTAGATGTCCTTCTGATCTTCGCCCATTCGCTCGGTGTACTCTTTGAGAGTAACAAGCTTCTTCTCTGTCGAGGAGTAGAAGAGAACAAGATCCTTCACGCTGTCCTTGTGCGCGCCGTAATCCGCAACAAGTCCGTATTTGATGTTTCTGCCGAAGTTTGCGTAGAATTTCTCGTATCCCTCACGGTCATTTTTCAGCCACGAAGCAAGCTCGTTCTTAATCTTCTTTTCAAGTGTGGAAGCAATGCTCTTGAGCTGTCTGTCGTGCTGGAGCATTTCTCTTGAAATGTTGAGCGAAAGATCCTGAGAATCTACAACACCCTTAACAAACGCAAAATGCTCAGGAAGCAAATCCGCACACTTGTCCATGATTAAAACGCCGCTGCTGTAAAGCTGCAAGCCCTTTTTATATTCCTTTGTGTGGAAGTCAAACGGAACTCTTGAAGGAATGAAGAGCAGCGACTTGAAGGTAACAACACCCTCAACTGAGTTCGAGAACACTCTGGAAGGATTCTCAAAATCAAAGAACTTCTGCTTGTAGAACTCGTTGTATTCTTCGTCTGTAACGTCCTTTTTGCTTCTCTGCCAAATCGGAACCATGCTGTTGAGAACTTCGTCCTCTTTAACCTCGTCATACTCAGGGTTTTCGAGGTCGCTGTCCTCACGGAGCTTTCTATGCTCCATTTCCATAATAATCGGATAGCGGATATAATCGGAATACTTTGATACAAGAGCCGATATTTTGTACTTTTCAAGGTACTCGGAATACTTCTCGCTGTCGTTGTCCTCTTTGATTTTGAGGATAATTTTTGTGCCGATATCGTCCTTGTCAATCTCAGTAATCTCGTAGCCGTCAACGCCTGAGCTGTTCCACTGGTAAGCCTGCTCGCAGCCGTATTTTTTCGTCTGCACGGTAATCTCGTCTGCAACCATAAACGCAGAGTAGAAGCCTACGCCGAACTGTCCGATGATATCAACATCATCAGTTTTCTCGTTTTCCTGCTTGAACTTGAATGAGCCGCTGTTTGCGATTGTGCCGAGGTTATTGTCGAGGTCGTCTTTGTCCATGCCAATGCCGTTATCGGTAATGGTAATCAATCTGTTTGGCTTGTCGATTTCTATATGAATTTTAAAATCGTCCTTGTTAAGACCTACGTTTTGGTCGGTAAGGGAAATGTAGTAAAGCTTATCAATCGCATCGCTTGCGTTAGAAATAATTTCTCTGAGGAAGATTTCCTTATGTGTGTAAATTGAGTTAATCATTAAGTCGAGCAATCTTTTTGACTCAGACTTAAATTCTGTCTTTGCCATATATGTTACCTCTTTTTCGTTTGAAGTTAATAATCATCACTGATTATCATAGATTATTGATTTTTAGCACTCTCACCGTTCAAGTGCTAAAATAGTTATATAACAATTTCAGAATTTTGTCAATAGGTAATTTGTAAAAATTGTATTAAATTTGAATATTATACTCGAAAGCGTTAAGATTTAGCACTTATCTTTCTCAGACCGGCAATTCGCAAGCTCTTGCCTGTTTTTGTTTCAATCGAATT